>JBAYJG010000317.1:0-2518 GCA_041665225.1 Bacteroidota bacterium | reverse complement strand
TTCCATAACGCCTTCGATCCGGTACTATTGAATGAAAAAGAAAATCAAAACGACAATCAGGATACTCATCATCAGCACCCGTGCATAGAACATACTCCAATTTTTAATGCGATGCCACACGTATGAAACGGCGATCGTTGCGGCAATCAAGACAATTGTCATCCCTATCACTTCAGTGATGGTCCTCGTCTGTCCGATAAGGACATTGGCGCTTCGATTGTTGAAAAATTCACCGTAAATCACCAGCAGATGTCCGGCATAGGCGACGAGGGATTCCGATCCGACCACGCTGACCATCGAGTTTCCCGACCGGTACCGCTGCTCCCAAAACCAGAGCACGGAGAGAAGCATCAGCACGATACCGAGGCGAATAAAGAAAAATCCGGGATTCGCTCTTCCGTATTCGTGCGCCGGAAGGAATGAGTATGGAATGAAATCCATCAGCAGCGGAATTCCGATGAACAACATTCCTGCCATCAAAATACTGAAGAACATTTTCCGGTCGCCGAGCCGCTCTTTCCATACGACGGTCAATTGCGCGGTTACTCCCCCGCACAGCACAAATCCCATCCAGGGAAGCAACGGAAACAACGATCCGTGCGCCGCGGTAAAATAATTGGCGAGCGGCACCGGCAGCAGATGATCGATATTCCGGTCGTACACGTACGGCGTGCCGTAGATGACCGCCAGTGCCAACACCGTCATACCGGGAAGAAATCTTTTCCGGTCACGGATCACCAGAACGAGACCCAGCAGCACCAGAAGCGAAACGGCAATCGCATGCAGCACGTCGACATTCAAGAACATCGACCATCCTTCCCACGGCAGTTGCGACAATGCCGAAAATGAAAAAACCGGTATATGGAGTGCGTAGCCGACAGCAAGAATTTGCAGCATCCTGCCGATTTGTTTCCACAGCACCGGTGTGCCGCGGAGGTATTCGTCCCATTTTCTCTGCGCAACCAGCACGAAGGCGTATCCCGAGACAAAAAGAAACGACGGTGCAACCAAACCGTTAATGAAATTCACAATGGGAAACCACGCCGCTTCGCGCACTTCCGGCAGAAGGAATGCGTTGACGACATGCACCTCGATCATCACCAGCACTGCCCATCCCCGGAGAAGATCGATATAGACGAAACGTTGTTTCGGTTGGTTCATTAAAATGGCCGGGCTATGAATAGAATGAAAAGGATGCCGGCAATCGAAAATTGGACGGCAATTGATGTTCCGTAGTAATTCTTTTTAAAGTAATACCATCCGAACGCACATAACGCGCTTACGCCGGCGATCAGGAGAAAAACCAGTGCCGATTGCAGCACGGACAATCCTTCGGTCATCGTCTGCTGTAACCCGCGGTTCAGCACGGAGCCGTAGAGAATCACCAGGTGCAGGATATAAATGAAGAGCGATTCCCTCCCCATGATCTGCGCTACCGTCGATCGGACTTTCAACGAATGTTCAGCATAGAACACTCCCGCCGTTGCCATGGCGACAAATCCGAGTCGCGCCATGACGATCAACGGATTGGCCTTCCACACATCGTGCACCGGATACAGTCCGAACGGCACATCAATCACCAACAGCGGGACAATAAACGACACGGCTCCCACAATGGCGATATTCCGCATCAATGCAATGGCGTGGTGATGTTCCTTGGCATTGATGAAGAACCAGGAAAAAAGAACGCCGACCAGCAAAAATCCCGACCACGGAAATATCGGGAACCAGGAATTATTCTCCGCATTGATATACGACAGCAGCCACAACGGCACGGTCTGCCTCAGCGTCGCGGACCAGACGAAGGGAGCGCCGAAGATAATAACTGCTGCAAGGATGGCGGTAAAGAGAACGAATCGTTTTTCCGTTTTCAACACCAGCACGCCGATTTGCAGAATCAGCAATGTGACCGCGATACAGTGCAGCGCGTCCACCTGCAGGAATGACGCAATCTCCGCAGGAGTCGCTTCGGCGATAATCTTTTGAAGCGATAAGAATGGGAGATGCAATGCATACCCGATGATCAGCAACGAGACGAATCGTCCGATTCTCTTATACACTTTCCGGGAAAGGACAATATGTTCGTCCCACTTCTTGAACGTGGAAATGCCGAATGCAACACCCGACGCAAAAAGAAATAACGGCGCAATGAAACCATGGAAAAAATCGTGCGCCGTAAAGAGCGCGTGATGCCGCACGGAATACGGCAGCGTCGCGTCAAACGTATGCCCCTGGATCATAAAAAGTACGGCAATAAACCGGAGCAGATCGATAAAGAGATATCGTTGTTTGGAATGAAGCATTAATTTTTGATTGCAAAATTACAAAATTGGAAAGCAGATAACAGACGTCAGATGACAGACGACAGATGACAGACGACAGACGACAGATATCAGATGACAGATATCAGATGACAGATTACTAAATACCAATTACTAATTACCAATGACTAATTCCCAATTCCCAATTACCAATTACCAATCCCCAAATGTTTTTTACTTTTTTCGTGCCGCCGCAG
>JBAYJG010000316.1:0-2628 GCA_041665225.1 Bacteroidota bacterium | reverse complement strand
GATTGAGCATGTAATTAACGCCGGCACCGTCAATGGATTTCCCGTCAGCGCCGACCTTTACTTTGGTTTCGGTATCTGGTACATGGTTGACAAATACAACGATCTTCATCGGACTCCTTACTAGTAATTTTCGTGAAAAAAGTTCAGGATGCGGTTGTTGTTACTGTCGGAAATATTTCTTTACGGATCTCAGAAACGCTTCGTTTTCCTCTTCCGTCCCGGCGTTCACTCGCAGTGTATTGTCCAGCATGGGATATGAACTGACATCCCGGATCAGCACGTGTTCGGCAAGCAGCTGCTCGAAAAGCGCACGCGCATCACCATTTGTTCTAAAGATAAGAAAATTTGTCTGCGAAGGAAACACCATGATTTCTTCGATTTTCTGCAACGATTCAAAAAGAGTCTGCTTCCCTTTTTTTATGCGTGCGATCCGTTCGGCGATCAAGTCTTTTCGTTTCAATACGTGAATTGCCGCTGAAGATGAAAACTGATTAACCGTAAACGGAATCTTCGGTTTCCGCAACTCCGCACAAAGACCCGGCTGTGCCAGCAGGTAACCGATCCGGAGGCCTGCCATGGAGAATGCTTTCGAAAATGTTCTGAGAATAATCAGCCGCTCAGAGGCAGACAGTTCTGAAATAGCGGACGGATAATCGGCAAATTCGATGTAGGCTTCATCGATCAGCACAATGGCGTCCGTCGCATCGATGATCCTTTTCACATCGTCGATCGGAAGCATCTGTCCCGTCGGGCTGTTCGGCGAATTGAGCACGATGAGCGAGGGTTTTTCTCTCCGTGCCGCTGCAATAATGCCGTCTGTATCGAATGTAAGGTCCGCATTTGCCGGCACGTCTACTACAGTTCCCTCCAACACTGCTACGATCTTTTCATACAAAAAGAATGTCGGTGTCGGGATCAACACTTTTGTCCCGCTTCCGACAATCGACATTAAAATGGTGTACATCAATTCGTTTGAACCGTTCGCTGCAATGATGCTCTCCTTCGGCACGCCGAGATCGGCGGACAGTGCGGCAATCAACTCCTCCGGAAACACATCGGGATAACGGTTCCACGGCCGTTCCATGAATCCCGACAGCAGTTCCCTCTTCAGTTCAGGCGGAAGATCGAAAGGATTCTCGTTCTGGTTCAACTTTATCAGATCGGCGGTGAGCGGCGTGCTCCTCACCGAATACGCTTCAAGGCGCCGTACCGACGGTTTGATATGTTTGAGAAATGACATAGGTTATCGCCTCGTCCGAATTCGGAGTGAGTGTGCGTGCGCCGATAATCCTTCGTGATCGGCAAACGTCGCGGCATTCTCTGCGATTGCATCAATTCCTTTTTGAGTATACCGCACAACGCTCGATCGTTTCAGAAAATCGTCCACTGACAATGGAGATGAGAATCGGGCCGTGCGTTCCGTCGGAAGTACGTGGTTTGGCCCTGCATAATAGTCGCCGACGGCGACCGGCGAATAATCTCCCAAAAAGATGGAGCCGGCGTGACGAATCTTCTTTAACACCTGCTCATCTTTTGTTGTCATAATCTCCAGATGTTCCGGTGCAAGATCGTTGACCAAAGCAATTCCTGCTTCCAAAGATGGAACGATATAGATGCGGCCGCGGTTCCTGATCGCCGCTGTGATAATTTCTTTTCTTTCAAGCATCTCCGTCATTCGATTCATCTCCGAACGAACCGATTCCGCCAGTTTTCTGCTGGTGGTGATAAGAATCGGAACGGCGCGTTCGTCATGTTCAGCCTGTGCAAGCAGATCGGCGGCTATATACGCCGGCCGGGCTGAATTATCCGCCAGTATCACCACTTCACTCGGTCCGGCAATGCTATCGATGCCGACCGTTCCGTACACCATCCGTTTTGCGGTGGCAACAAAGATATTTCCCGGTCCCACAATCTTATCGACGGCAGGTATTGTTTCCGTCCCGTAGGCCAGGGCAGCGATTGCCTGCGCTCCGCCGACACTATACACATTGTCGATCCCCAATAAACCGGCAGCAATCAGAACGTCGGGATGCACATCGCCGTTCTTGTTCGGCGGGGAGACGAGATGGATTTCTTTTACACCGGCAACCTGTGCCGGAATCACATTCATCAAGACTGTCGAAGGATATGCCGCTTTTCCTCCGGGAACATAGACTCCAACCCGGTCCACCGGTACAGAGATCTGCCGCAATTCGGAGCCTTCAGAGCCCTGAATCTTCCAGTTTTTTCGAATCTGGTGGGAGTGATACCGGCGGATATTTCGTGCCGCCTGCCTGAGTATCTCAAGAAACTTTGCATCCCCCTTCCGCAGTGCCGCACGGATCTCAGAGACCGGTACTTTCAGCGTCCGCAATTGCGCACCGTCGAATTTTCGGGTGTACAATTTTACGGCTGCATCGCCGTTTTTCTGCACGGACCGAAGAATGGAGGAAACGGTTCTTTCAACGTCAGGATTTTCCCTCGAGGGAATATTTCCCGACCGCGCTGTCGATACTTTCGATCGACGATCGATAATTTTTATCATACTTCAGTAAATATACAAAAAAGAGAGAAGAGTTACAGGATCAAAAACGAGGGAGAATTTGGCGGAGTGTGCCGTGAATTGCATGAACGAGATCCGGTGAGACT
>JBAYJG010000315.1:0-2640 GCA_041665225.1 Bacteroidota bacterium | reverse complement strand
ATTCACCGGTTCAAACAATTGAATGTGATTCCGAGTATGCAGCCGACACACGCAACCTCCGATATGTATTGGATTCAATCCAGGCTTGGACCTGATCGGGTCCTCGGCGCCTATGCGTGGCGTTCGTTGCTTGATGACGGGAATATTATTCCGTCTGGTTCGGATTTCCCTGTAGAACTGCCGAATCCAATTCTCGGATTCTATGCAGCCGTCACCCGGCAGGATTCATACGGTATTCCGAACTCTGCTGCGGACGTCGCATCGCAATTTCAGTTATCGACGGAAGGGATTAAAGATTCCGCCAATTTTTCCGGCGGCTGGTTTCCCGCACAGCGGATGACGCGACAGGAAGCTCTGCGCTCATTCACCCGGTGGGGCGCATATGCGGAATTCATGGAAAATGAAAAAGGGAGCATCGAAGAAGGCAAGCTTGCCGATCTCGTTATCCTTTCCAAAGATATTATGGCCGTACCATCGAAGGAAATTCCGTCAACGGAAGTCGAAATGACGATCGTCGGCGGAGTCATCCGGTATCAGAAAAAATAATATACAACGATCGAGAAAGGATGTTTCGATAAGGAGGTATGTATGTACGAGAAATTATTATCTGAGGCCGAAAAATATTTAGAAGCCCATAAGACCAAGGAAGTGCCGATCCTGGAGTTGTGGGATGAGATGGCAGAACGTGCAGAAGTGATGAAATTCGACATGCCGGAGAATCTGGGCGATTTTGAATTCCTTATCGAAGCGGACAAGCGGTTCGTTTTTGTTGCGGCAAAAATCGAAGAAGAGATCGAGGATGTTGATGTCGGAGAAGAAGAAGGAGAATATGAAGTCGGGGAGGATTTCTTCGAAGTGGAGAAGATGGAGAAACTCGGCTTCAATCAGGATCAGGTCGTCGGACTGAAGAAGTACGAAAAGAAACGTTCCCATGATGACGATGATGATGATGACGCAAGCAAGTTTGCCGGACATGTAGCTTCATCGCAACATTCTGTCCATGCGAACCATAATCACAAGAAAACAGCTTCGGCGCTGCTGGAGAAGAAAAAACAACAAGCCTCCGGTGCAAAACCTGCAAAGGCAAAATTGAAACCAGGGAAAACATCAAAAGGGAAGAAGTAATTATTGAGTTCATCTGCCGCCGCAAAAAAGACCTGGACGATCCTTGAACTGATTACCTGGGGGACTGGTTATCTGACCGAGAAACATATCGATGATGCCCGCCTGACCATCGAACTCCTGTTGTCACACGTCTTGCACTTCGAACGCATTCAACTCTACACAAAATTCGATCAGCCACTGACTGAAACGGAACTGGCGCAATTTAAAGAATTACTCAAACGCCGGTTGACGAACGAACCGTTGCAGTATATCCTGGGAAGCGCCGAATTCATGGGGCTGAAGTTCTCCGTCGACCGCCGCGTGCTGATACCGCGGCCTGAGACGGAACTGCTGGTAGAAAAAGCATTAGAACTAGTGAGACCAAAAACTGTTACAGATTCGAAGTACTTCATTCTCGATATCGGCACAGGGAGCGGCTGCATTGCAGTTAGCATGGCTAAAATGATCCCCGCAGCAACGGTGGATGCGATGGACATCAGCACAGATGCGTTGGAGGTGGCTCAGAAGAATGCGGAATTGAACGGGGTGACAGAAAGAATCCGCTTTCATCATAAAGACATATTCACCAGCGATGGAAAAACATTTCCGCAGAAATTCCATTGTATTCTGTCCAATCCCCCGTACATATCCACAAAAGAGTTTTCGCAGGTGTCGAAGGATGTGAGCGAGTATGAACCAAACGCGGCCTTGACGGACAATGCAAATGGGTTGAAATACTATCCGGAAATTGCGCATTTTGCAAAGGAAGCGCTGACGGACGACGGCATTGTTGGTGTTGAACATGCATATGATCAATCGGAACAAGTTCAGGAAATATTTCGGGACGAAGGATTTACGAATGCTGTTATTGTGAAAGATTATCAAGGGATCAAACGACATCTATTCTTTGTTCGCGGATCGGTTTTAGGAGGTGAAGTATGAGAGCACTGATCCAGCGTGTCTCGTCCGCAAGTGTTTTAATCGATGGGAAAATTCACGGACAGATCGGTCCGGGGATGTTGATATTGCTGGGAGTGAAGACGGGGGATACCGAAGCAGATGGGAAATACCTGGCGGAAAAATGTGCTGCACTCAGAGTGTTTGAGGACCAGGAAGAAAAGATGAATTTGTCCGTGAGGGAGATCAACGGTTCTGTGTTGGTAGTTTCCCAATTTACACTCTACGGCGATACACGGAAAGGTAATCGCCCGAGTTTTACCGATGCTGCTCCTCCGCAGATTGCAGAACAACTCTATGAGAATTTTGTATCACATCTGCGGACCTTGCTCGGTCCGGAAAAAGTTGCTACCGGAGCTTTTCGGGCGATGATGGAAGTTTCCCTGGTCAATAATGGTCCGGTGACAGTGATTGTGGAGTCAAAAGAAAGACAAACGTCAGTGACAAATTAATCTCTTAAGGGTCTAATTCCCCGCCGCTTACGGCGTCATTCCGGCGAAAGCCGGAATCCAGGACCTGGATGCCAGCGTACGCTGGCATGACAAGATACCTCGCGGCTTGCCGCGAGGACATTCATTT
>JBAYJG010000314.1:0-2651 GCA_041665225.1 Bacteroidota bacterium | reverse complement strand
TTTATGCGGTACGGAGTGACATTATCTTCTGCAACGATATAGAATCCTAGTTCACCGCGCGGTCCTTCGATCCTTCCATACACATCGCCGGGAACCGGACGGATGCGTTTCGGGATCGCTTTCTGCACGTCCCCTTCCGGAATTCCTGCGATCGCCTGTTCAATGATGCGAAGACTTTCCCACATTTCGCGCTGCCGCACAATATTCCTGTCCCACACATCACCAACCGTTCCCATCTCCCCTTTTCCGACAATCACATCCCACTCGAACTTATGATAGAGCGTGTACGGATCATCACGGCGGAGATCAAAGTTCACACCGGAACCGCGCAGCATCGGACCGCTGCAGGCGTAATTGATCGCCAGATCCTTCGGCAGAATACCGACATTGGCCGTCCGTTTGATGAAGATCTCATTGTAATTCAACAGATCGTTCACCTCTTTTAACGTCTTTTTGAAATCGGTGCAGAACTCTTTTGTCTTTTCGACGAATTGCGGAGGAATATCGTGTGACAAACCGCCGATCCACATGTAATTATAGAGCAGCCGTGCACCGCAGGTCATTTCGAATAGTTCCAGGATTTTTTCCCGGTCACGGAAGTAATAGAGGAACGGTGTGAACGCACCCATATCGATACCGAATGTCCCGATAGCGATCAGATGGGATGCAATGCGCTGCAATTCCGCCATGATGATGCGGATATAGTGCACTCGTTCCGGAACTTCGATCTTCAGCATTTTTTCCGCTGCCACGACGAATGCCATTTCGTTCGTCATAGCTGCAACATAGTCCATGCGGTCCACGTACGGAATCACCTGCTGATAACTCGTCATATGCTCGCAATGTTTTTCAAAGCAGCGATGCAGATAACCTAAATGGGGAATGACGTCCACAACGATCTCGCCGTCCAAAACAACTTCGAGACGCAACACACCGTGTGTGGACGGATGCTGCGGTCCCATATTGACAACCATTTCTTCCGTGCGAAGCGATTTTCCGGTGGATGTTTTCGGGGTAGCTAATGTTTCAATCATAAGAAGAAGATGTCCTGCAACGGTGAAGGTTCAGGATACCTGAATAAGTTAATACGGTACTTTCATTCCATTATAAAATTCGGGAGTCTGGTAATCCTTCCGGAGCGGGTGTCCTTCCCAGTCATCCGGCAGCAAGATCCTGCGCTGATCGGGATGTCCGGCAAAGTTCAAACCATACAGATCGAACGCCTCACGTTCATGCCAGTTGGCGCTTTTCCAGATCGATTCCACGGAGGGGACATTCGGTGTTTCTGTTGGTACCTCCACCTTCAGAACAATCTTGTGACGATGGATCATTGAATAGAGATGATAAGTCACTCCGAGTTTCCCTTTATAATCCACGCCGGAAAGACACATCAGATAATCAAATTGCAGGCGCTCGTCGTTCTTCACGAATCCGGCGATTTCTTTGATCATGTCGGTTCGAATCTTGATGAACGGATCAGGGACATTCTCGAGTTTTGCGTCAATCACCGCATCAGCGAATTGTGACTTAAGGATATCGTGTATTTCTTGTGCTGTCATAGTTTTTCGGTAGATGTCCGACACTTTGGAAATGTCGGACATCTGATAAAGTTATACTGCTTTTTTCTTCACTAAACTTTCGTTGCGAATCTTTTCCTGCAATTTAATCAGCCCTTCGATCAACGCTTCAGGACGGGGCGGGCAGCCGGGCACATACACATCCACCGGAATCACGCGATCGACTCCTTTCAACACATGGTATCCATGCTCCCAGTACGGACCGCCGCAGTTGGAGCAGCTTCCCATGGAAATCACGTACCTCGGTTCAGGCATCTGGTCATACAGACGTTTAATGCGAGATGCCATCTTCAGCGTCACGGTACCAGAGACGATCATCACGTCGCACTGACGCGGGGTGGCACGCGGTATCACACCAAATCGCATCATATCAAAATTGGAAGCGGATGCCGCCATCATTTCGATTGCGCAGCATGCAAGACCGAACTGCATCTGATAAAGGGACGAGAGACGAGCCCAGTTCAACAGATTATCCATTGTCGTGACGACAATGTTCGAGTTTTCAAATTTTTGGTCGAGTAATCCCATAGAATATTTCAGTTCAAAACGGTTTCTTCAGGTTCTTCAAAGATTGTTTTTTTGGACGACGGCAGGAATTGCGGCATCGGTTTGTCCCATTCCAGGTCCCCTTTCATCCACACATACACATATCCGACAATGAGGATGGCAAGGAAGACGAGCATTTCCACAAAGGCGAACATTCCAAATTCCTTGAATACGAGCGCCCATGGAAAGAGGAACACCGCTTCAACCTCGAACACGAGGAAGATGAGCGCAACGACATAGAATCGAATATTAAAACGGATGTGAGAGGAACCGATGGGCACTTCGCCGCACTCATAGGTGGAGAGTTTTTCTGCATAAGGACGCCGGGGACGAAGAAGCCAGGATGCGATAAGACCTCCAGCGGTAAAAAGTACGCCGATGATAAAGAAGGCAAGAATGTTTCCAAATTCTGTCAGCATAAAATCTTTCAATGGTAATTGTTCAGAACCGGACATCTTTAAAACACAACTGCGTCGTAAAGTGCAATTGAGCCCCCTGCGACGCAGTTAATACTAAAGAGAAAAAACG
>JBAYJG010000313.1:0-2672 GCA_041665225.1 Bacteroidota bacterium | reverse complement strand
TGTTGTTCCAGTGTGATTCATCCCAGATCATACATCGCCTGCAATCCGGATCCTTCCCGCCTTCCATGCCGATTTCATCACCGTAATAGATCATCGGTGCGCCGAGATAGGTCATCTGGAAGAGTACTGCCAATTTCATTCTCCACACTTCCCCTTTGCATAAGGTCAAAAACCGTTCGGTGTCATGACTGCCGAGTAGGTTTTGCATAGCAAGATTGTTTTCATGAGAATATAATTCCCTCGTTACCTGAAGATGGTGATCAAATTTCGAAGTGGATAGCGTATCATGTGCAAAATATTCAAGACATGCCGACCGGAACCGATAATTCATTGTCGCATCAAATTCATCCCCCTGCAGCCACGGCGAGGCATCGTCCCACAATTCACCGACGATGTAGCACTCTGTGTTCAAACTGCGGACAAGTTGCCGGAACTCTTTCCAAAATTCATGCGGCAGTTCATTCGGAACATCAAGCCGCCAGCCGTCGATCTTCCCTGTCCACAGCGCAATCATGTCGAACAGGTATTTCTTCACTTCCGGATTCGATACCATCAGTTTCGGCAATGCACCGTATCCCCACCAGCATTCGTAGTTCGGTTTGTTCGGAGCGTGGACTGGATAAGAATAGATGTTGAACCAGGAAGCAAACTTCGACGAGGGGCCGTTCGCAACAACATCTGCAAATGCAGCATGGGCAATCCCAACGTGATTGAACACACCGTCCAGCACGGTGCGGATACTGTTTGATTTTAAAATAGAGGTAAATGTATCAAATGTTTCGTTGGTACCGAAGGAAGGATCAATGCGGGAATAATCCTTCGTGTTGTATTTATGCGTGGATTGTGCTTCGAAGATCGGATTAAGATAGAGAGTGTTAATTCCCAGGTTTGTAAGATACGGTATTCGTTTCACAATACCGGTAAGGTCGCCGCCGAAGTAACTGTTCCCTTTCGGTGTTCCGCCCCACGGCAGCACATTCGGCGGATCATTCGACGGATCTCCATTCTCGAATCGCTCCGGAAAGATTTGATAAAAAACTGCATCCTTCACCCAATCAGGCGGATCTGAAAAACTCATAGGAAAAACCTTGAATAGTTATCCACGAACTCTTCAAAATGATACCAAAATTCCGCTGCGATGTCAACGCACCACTCTGCACTTTTTCATCATAGTCTGTTCTTCGGAACGACGTTTGTATTCACTAAAACCCCAGATTTCTGAAATGGATAAATAACGACTTTATCGTATATTAATGCACCTGTGTCCAGCAAACTATTTCCTATGGCCGTAAAAAAAACAACTGCGATCGATCCCAAAAAACGGAAAATCTTTCTTACCGTAACAGTACTCTTCCCATTTTTATTACTGACGTTATTAGAAATTTCCCTCCGGCTGTTCAATTATGGCCCTGACCTTTCCCTCTTCCATAAGGAAACGATCAACGGCACAGAATATTATTCTTTGAATCCCGATGTCGGCAGGCGATATTTTCATCAAGTGGATTTCACACCGGATGTGTCGCCGGATATCTTTACTGTTTCAAAACCGTCAAGAACATATCGCATCTTCTGTCTCGGCGCTTCCACTACCGCCGGTTACCCGTATTGGTATAATGCATCGTTCAGCCTCTTCCTTCGGGACAGACTTCAGGCGATGTTTCCCGCAAAACATCTGGAGGTCATCAACCTGGGATTGACCGCCACGAACAGTTTTACTGTCCTGGATATTGCACGCGAACTTCCGCAGTACAAGCCAGACCTGTTCATCGTCTATGACGGACACAATGAATTTTACGGCGCATTCGGTGCCGGTTCGCGGGAATCATTAGGCGCTTCACGATTGACCGCCAATTTCTACCTTCGAATGATCCATTTGCGGACATTTCTCCTGGTCCGCAATATGTTCTCCTCCATCGTCGGATTATTTTCTTCATCAGACATGCCGCAGGAACGCGGTACTACAATGGAGCGTCTTGCCCGGGGCCAGTATATTCCGTACAACAGCGATACATATGCGTCAGCGCTTGAGACCTTCCGGGAGAATCTGCACGATCTGAAAGAGATCAGCACGGATAACCATATCCCCATGATCCTTGTTTCGCAGGTCTCCAACCTGCGCGATCTCCCGCCGTTCATCTCCGGCGAATTGCCTGGAAGCGATGAACAGAAAATGCAGTATCGCAGGAAATTTGACCGCGGTACTTCACTGTTGAATGAACGTAAGATCGATTCTGCACTGGCAGTCTTTCAACAACTTTTGTCCTATGATTCACTTCGGGCGGATGTTCACTTTTCCATTGCCCGCTGTCTGGATCTTTCAGGGAAAAAAGCGGAAGCGAATACAGAATATATCAAAGCGCGGGACTATGACCAGCTGCGATTCCGGACGAACTCAGAGTTCAATTCGGCTCTGAGAAATACGTGCGACACGGCGAGTGTTTTCTTTCTCGATATGGAACAGGTATTCAAAGGCTCTTCTCCCGATTCACTCATCGGCACGCAATTGATTTTTGAACACTTGCATCCGAACGCGCGCGGATATTCCTTGATGGCAAAAGCAATGGCGCGGACGATGCAAGACCGGTCACTGTTCGCTTCGGCAGTGGAATGGAATTCAATCCCGCCTGTAAATGAAGATTCGTTGTGGCAAGTCAGGAAAGTCTCTACGTTCG
>JBAYJG010000312.1:0-2719 GCA_041665225.1 Bacteroidota bacterium | reverse complement strand
TCCGTCCGACGGACGGCTCCCAAAGTAAATGGCAGATATCCACAAACGGCGGCAGTAATCCGCGATGGAGCAGCAATGGACGCGAGATCTTTTATCATATAGCCAATCAGCAAATCATTTCTACCAGTGTGTCAGTTTCTGGAAATCAGATTGAGATCGGGAAGACGGTGCAATTATTCAAAATCGATGCAGGATTCCAGAATACCGTAGCGGATATTTCGGCGGATGGCAAGTATGTGCTGACGGCAAGGACATTGAACACGCAGCTGCTGAAGAACGGATCCCTGGTGTTCCAATGGAAGAAAATGATCGAGGGAAAATAGTGAAACTGAATCAATGATCCAACGAATCAATCTCACGATATTTAATAAGTTTTAAGGGAGTTTCAATTCATTATGATCGGACAAACAATTTCCCACTATACGATTCTTGAGAAGCTCGGAGAGGGCGGGATGGGAGTAGTGTACAAAGCCCAAGACACAAAACTTGATCGTTTCGTGGCTTTGAAATTCCTTCCCGTCCATGTCTCAAAATCAGAACAGGAGAAATCACGGTTTTTGCAAGAAGCGCGTTCTGCATCGGCGCTGAACCATCCGAATGTATGCACGATTTACGGAATCGATGAATTCGAAGGGCAGCAATACATCGAGATGGAGCTGATTGACGGTATGACGCTGCGGGACAAGATTGCCGCATCAAAAGATCTCTTGTTGAAACAAGTTGTGGATTATGGAATCCAGATCGGTGAGGCATTACAGGAAGCACACAGTAAGGGGATCATTCATCGTGATATCAAATCGGAAAATATCATGGTAAACTCCAAGAACCAGATTAAAGTGATGGATTTTGGCCTCGCAAAATTGAAAGGTTCACTGAAACTAACAAGAACATCCAGCACCATTGGCACGTTGGCCTACATGTCCCCGGAGCAAATCCAAGGGATTGAAGCCGATACACGCTCTGATATTTTTTCATACGGTGTTGTTCTGTTTGAAATTACGACGGGCAAGATGCCGTTTCGCGGTGAACACGAAGCAGCCATCATGTATTCCATCGTCAATGAGGAACCGGAAGATGCAACAAAATTCCGTGCAGATGTCCCGCCGGAATTACTGCACATCCTGAAAAAATCCCTTGAGAAAGATCCTGAAGACCGCTATCAATCCATGGCCGAAATCATTGTCGATCTGCGCCGTCTAAAAAAGGAATCGAGCCGGGTAGTACGCACGCAAGAATTTCAACGGCCGAATCAGGCCAAATCCGTTTTCTTCACCCCCGTCGTTGCTACATCGGCGGGTAAATATTTGACACGGAAATCATCGCGATACACTGCTGCTATTATTGTTATCATTGCATTAGGATTTTTTGTGAAGGACTTTGTTCCTTCGCTCTTTGGCACCGTAAATGATAAGAAGGTGATTGTTGTCTTGCCGTTTGAAAATCTTGGATCGAGTGATAGAGACTATTTTGTGGACGGGATGACAGATGAAGTGACGAGCAGATTGTCGGGTCTGTCCGGTTTGAAAGTAATTGCACGTTCCAGTGCGATGCAATATAAGAACACGACGAAAAGCTTGAAACAGATCGGTGCTGAACTGGGTGTGAACTATGTTCTACAGGGAACAGTCCGCTGGGAAACGGAAGGCGAGAAAACAAATGTCCGTGTCAACCCTACGCTGATTCGCGTTGAAGATGAAACACAGGCGTGGTCCGTTTCGATGGAATCAGTTCTCTCCAGTGCATTTAAACTGCAATCGGATATCGCCAGCCGCGTTGCCGGAGCAATGGATGTTGCGTTGGGAACGACCGAGAAAAAATCTCTCGAAACGTCATTGACCGAAAACTCTGAAGCATACGATTATTACCTTAAAGCACTTGAGTATTCGAATAGAAGTATTTCAAAATCCGACCAGGAAATTGCCATCCAATTATTGGAGCGGGCAATTCGACTTGATCCCAAATTTGCAGCGGCGTTTGCTACGCTGGCGAAGATCCATGCAGGAATGTACTGGTTCTTCTATGATCGGACTGAACATCGCGTAGAACAATCCCGTTTAGCCGGAGAAAAAGCAATAGAACTTTCTCCGCAGCTTTCTGAAACTCATGAGGCAATGGGATGGTACTTTTACCATACAAAACTTGATTATTCAAAAGCATTGGGAGAATTTTCCCTTGCCCTTTCATATCGACCGAGTAATTCTACTGTGTATTACGGTATCGCTGCGGTGATGCGCCGTCAGGGAAATATGCGAGGCTCAATTGAAGCTTTTGAAAAATCAATCGAAAGCAATCCGCGGGCCGCGGATCTTATTCGCCAACTTGGAGAGACACAAACTCTCGCCCGCGAGTATGAAGAAGCAGATCGAAATTTTAATAAATCACTTGAACTGTCTCCCGACATTACCGGGACATATCAGGATAAAGTAAGGAATCTTTTGTCATGGAAAGGTGATCTTGATGGTTCAATGCGCATTATTGAAGAGGCTCAACGGGTTGGGAAGGTCAATGAAACAGAATTTATTATCGATTATTTAAATTATGAAATTGAAGTGATGAAGCGTAATTACCAGGCTGCCCAGTCTGTTATGGATATAGCAAATACGAAGGAATTGCTCAACGATCAATTCGGTTATGCCCCGACAAGTCTTTTACGTGCTCAAATGGAAAATCTTCGTGGGAATACTGCCGTGGCAAAAAAATATTATGACAGTGCAATTGT
>JBAYJG010000311.1:0-2731 GCA_041665225.1 Bacteroidota bacterium | reverse complement strand
TGTTCGACAAAACTTCTTCCTATAAGGGGAGAGTTTTGATTTTTACGGATGAATTTTTCTGCATCACCGAAGAAGATCGAATATTTCTGCGTAATTCCATTCTGTTTAACGACATGGTTGGTATCACTACGATCCGATCTGGAAAAAAAGAATCTCTCTTTTCTGCACACGCTAATCAAATAGATAACGAACTTCATTCCATCGTGGATACCAACCAGCACCATATTGTTAAAAATTTACTTCATAATCTTCTGCTTCATGCCGAGCGGAAAAAACGTGAACAGGGATATGTGGAATTAAAAAAAGGGGCTGACCTTGATTACACGAGGCTCTTCAAAGATCTGCTTGATAAAAATTTTGCGCAGAAAAAAAATGTCTCTGCGTTTGCTGAATTGCTACATGTGTCGGAAAAGCGGCTGAATCACGCCACCTCGGTTGTGCTGGGAAAGACCCCCAAACAGATGATTGATGAAAGAGTTTTGCTTGAAGCAAAACGACTTCTGACCCATACATCCAATACCATTAAAGAAATCGCGTTTTCTATCGGTTTTGACGAGCCGACCAATTTTATTAAATATTTTCGCAAGCACACCTCTCATACTCCAGTTGAATTCAGGGAAATGTACCTGAAGAACTGATCTTCCTTCTGTTTTCACCTCAATATCCATTGGCGCAAAAGTATCATCGTACGGATGAAACGTACCTTTTTACCAAACATGGACAATGGTATTATTGTATTGTCACTATCACTATTTACAAACAATCATTTTAAGAGGAACTATTTATGTCCGATATCAAATCCATTGTAAAAGCATTCTACACCGATTGTCTTACCGTTAACAACAAAACCGATGTCGCCGCAACCATGGGTAATTTATTGTCAGATAATTTTCAATCGATTAATGCAAAAGAGACGAAAGGAAAAGCTGCGTTAATTGGTCAAATTCAATTTTTCTGGAAGCTTGTGCCCGATTTGAAATGGGAGCCACAGGACATTTTACAGGACGGCAATAGAGTGGTTGTGCGCAGTGTCTTCAGCGGTTCACCCAATGGAGATTTTATGGGAGTACCAACAAACGGATCGAAATCATTTAAAGCAATGTCGATTGATATTCACACCGTTGAAAATGGAAAAATCACAACCGTGTATCATCTTGAAGAATGGCCAACAGTGATGGCACAGTTAAAATCATAATCAATCACATATCATAATTTGCTATGAAAACAATAACTGATATCGTACCACGATGGGTCCGCATTGTTGTGGCTTTGTTCGCATTCGCAAATATTACATTCGGTATATCGGGATATGTTGATCCCTCCGCTCTCTTTCAAAATTATTCAACAGGAATAGACTTGACCGGCCTTGCGGCAAAATATGCAAGTTATGAGTTTGCAGCTCGAAATCTTGCTGTCGGACTAGCGCTGATGATTGCAGCTTTAAAGGGAGTGCCGGAATCCATCACCATTGTAACAATTATTCGCGTGTTCATTGAGCTACAAACAATGATCGTTGCCGTGCTTACAAATAATGTTGGCGTCACCGTTGTTGTTCCAGCAGTTTTTCTTGCGCTTAAACTGTTGATTGTCAAAACAATGGTAGGTGTCATTCAACAACGAGATGCACTGACGTAAATAAAACAAATCATAAAGGAAAATCCTATGAAGCATTCTGATGTAGTGTATATTGAAACCGGAAAAATGAAATTAAAAGCGGGTGTCACGGATGAACAATTTCTCGCTATTGAACGCTCTATCCGCAATGGCATTATTAATCAACAAACCGGATTTATCAGCAGAGAATTGGGAAAAGATGGTGAAGGTTATTGGCATTTTCGACTCTGTTGGGACAGTAAAACACATGCTGATGCGTGGACGCCGCTCTTCCAAAAAGATCCGAATGGACAGGCGATGATGAACGCGCTGGATTTCAGCACTGTGCGGCAGGAACACTATACGGTGATACAACCGTAATTCATGCTCACAATATTAAATAGTTTTGGATCTTCATGGAAAAAGCAAGTTGTCGGTCTTACTATGTCAAAACTCGATTTCGACGATTTAACAATTCAGAAGAATTATTCGAGCGGAGTTGCGCTGGGAAGATTTCAATATGCCGCACATCTCTTTGCGAAAGAATTTTCAGAAAAGCATGCTCTTCCCATGCACATGTATATGCCGGGATTGGTGCGGACTAAAATTTTAAACAACGAGCCGCAGCCAATGAGATTTATTGTGCGAGTTGCTAATTTCATCTTTGGAATCCCCGTCAATAGATCGGCTGAACATGTTTATTATGCCATTAAAGATGCAGTGACAAACAACAGAAGAAATGAATTTTATTGAGTCGCGAAAATTGCTCCGTCACCAACGGCAAATATTCATTCGTCGGAGTCTGTAAAAGTTTGG
This sequence comes from Bacteroidota bacterium, assembly GCA_041665225.1. Classification (GTDB taxonomy): domain Bacteria; phylum Bacteroidota; class Ignavibacteria; order UBA10030; family UBA8401; genus UBA8401. Next base: position 322 of record JBAYJG010000311.1, on the reverse strand, counting down.
GAGGTTACCACGCAGTTATTGGAAAAAAATTATTTGATGGGATGAAGAGTGATGATTGAACAATATGAAACTATTGATGTCGTTGCGTAATTAGACTTCTTAACACGGTCATATTCTCCACATCTTCATGCAGATCGTCGCTCTTTGGTGTTTCCAAAATCTTTGGAATGTGTGCAAACCGATCATCATTCATCAATAATCGAAATCCCGTCAGTCCGATGGCGCCTTTGCCAATGTGCTCGTGGCGATCAACGTGTGAGCCGAGTCCTTTCTTTGAATCATTGATGTGAAATGCAACAAGCCGATCGAACCCCACAATCTC
>JBAYJG010000310.1:0-2733 GCA_041665225.1 Bacteroidota bacterium | reverse complement strand
CGGGGCGATTCCGGGCATCAAATTCGCGTTGGGTGAGAATCCGAAACAATCCAATTGGGGAGAACGGTTTACGACGCGGTATCCCCAGACACGCATGGGTGTCGAACAGATTATTCGGGATGAATTCATTGCGGCAAGGGAATATGAACAGGCAATAAGAGCTAAACCTTCCGCCACTGTAATTCCACCGCGCCGCGATCTGGAACTCGAAACAATTGTCGAGATCATTAATGGAAAACGACTGGTTCATTCTCACTGTTACCGGCAGGACGAGATTCTGATGCTGCTCCGCGTTTCGGATGATTTTGGATTCACGATCGGCACGCTGCAGCATGTGCTGGAAGGATATAAAGTTGCCGACGAGATTGCAAAACGGAACGTCGGCGCTTCATTATTCAGCGATTGGTGGGCATACAAATATGAAGTGGTGGATGCCATTCCCTATGCTGGTGCATTGATGCACGAAGCGGGAGTGTTGGTGACGTACAATTCCGACAGCAATGAAATGGCGCGCAGGATGAATCTTGAGGCGGCAAAGGCGGTGAAATACGGCGGCGTCAGCAAAACCGATGCGCTGAATTTCGTCACGCTCAATGCGGCAAAGCAACTCCGTATCGATAATCGTGTTGGGTCGCTGGAACCGGGCAAGGATGCCGATTTCGTGATATGGAGCGGCGATCCGCTCTCCACGTATACACGGTGCGAACAGACATGGATCGACGGCCGGAGATATTTCGATCTGCAGGAAGACTCCGCAATGATTGCCGATGTGAATGCAAAAAAAGCGGAACTGATTCAGAAAGCGCTGAAGTCAAAAAAGAAAGGCTCCGGTCCGATGCCGGCCATGCCGCAGCGCAGCAGCGAGTTCTCCTGTCATGAACAGGACCATTCGGAAGTGATGGAAAGCGAGGCAGGACAATGAAGAACATATTGAATACAGAATACAGAAGTCGGAAGACAGAAGTAGTACACGGCAGGCAGGCAATCTTTCCACAATTTAAAAATAGTACTGGATTGTTCCGCCTTTTGAATCCCGCTTTGAGCGGTATCAAAAAAACGGGACTTCGCCAAACGTCGACTCGCAATGACGTATCATATGGTATTTGGATTTTGTTGTTTTTGACAATAGTGCAAATTTCCTTCGCGTCCGATCCGATTCCTGCAAAGAAACAGGATCGGCCGATTGCATTGGTCGGCGGTACAATTCATACGGTAAGCGGTCCGGTGATTGAAAACGGTACGGTGTTGTTCGACAACGGCATTATCGTCGGAATTGGAAAAGATGTTCAGATTCCCTCACAGGCGGAACGGATCGATGTCTCCGGACACCAACTGTATCCCGGCCTCATCAATGCCGCTTCGGAGATCGGTCTGACGGAAATCGAAGCGGTTCGTGCGACGCTCGATATTAACGAAACCGGCAAGTTCAATCCCAACGTTCGGACGGAAATCGCAATCAATCCCGAATCCGAACTGATTCCGACAACGCGCGCAAACGGCATCGCCATTGTGCATGTGATTCCGCGGGGAGGCGTGATATCAGGTCGGACCTCGGCAATACTGCTTGACGGCTGGACGAATGAAGAGATGACCCTTGCCGCACCGGTCGGATTGTATGTGAACTGGCCGTCGATGACGGTGTCGCGGTCGCGTTTTGTCCGCCAGTCGGAAGAGGAACAGAAAAAAGCGATCGCCAAAAATCTGGAAGACCTCCGCATGGCGTTCGCCGACGCCCGTGCCTATGCAAAAACAAAAACCGCCGATCCGCAGCGTCACCGGACCGACATTCGCTGGGAAGCAATGCGGCTGCTGTTCGAACGGAAAATTCCGCTGATCGTCGGTGCGAATGATATGCAGCAGATCCGATCTGCCGTACAATTTGCGCGCGACGAAAACATCCGCCTCATCATCCACGGCGGACGCGATGCGTGGAAGCTGACGGACCTGCTGAAAGAAAATAATGTTCCGGTGATCGTTTCGGGGACGCACCAACTTCCGGCGCGAAGGGAAGATCGGTACGATGCACCGTTTTCACTCCCTAAAAAATTATTCGATGCGGGAATCCTGATTGCTATTGCCGGCGAAGGGAATGCGGCAATGAATGAGCGGAACATCGGATATCAGGCGGCGACCGCTGCGGCGTACGGATTACCAAAGGATGAGGCCCTCCGTGCGGTTACAATAAATGCAGCAACGATCCTTGGTATCGATACCAGGGCCGGTTCACTGGAGGTAGGGAAGGATGCTACTATTATAGTATGCGACGGAGATCCCCTGGAGATTATGACGGCGGTGAAAATGCAGTTTATCGCAGGGAAAAAGATCGATCTGCGCAGCAAACATACACAATTATGGATGAAATACACTGAGAAGTATAGGCAATTAGGGAAAACGCGATAATTGTATTTAATGATAGTCTCTCGTATCGGCAACAGGGTAAGCCTTTACTGCCGTTAAATAATATCAAAATTTCTCTTTGATTTGAGTAAAACAGCGTTTGGCGAGAATGTGCTTAAATGAAGAAATAATCGACTGCCTATTGACAAAAAACAAGCATTCTTTTATCTTTCAGCACAATACACAAACGTAACAATGCTGCAAGCAGAAAGGAGATGAGCTGCTTCGCAAAAAGAGTGTTGTGTTTCACCAATCATCCAATTCATCTATTCATTAACAGGAGGAGTCATGTTTAAAAAAGTATCTACACTTTTGCTTATTGCGGTGTTTATGGTG
>JBAYJG010000309.1:0-2747 GCA_041665225.1 Bacteroidota bacterium | reverse complement strand
TTGCTGCAACGTTTGACGGGACGACAGCGCTGGGAGATTTACCGTACGCTTTGAAATATCACTTCAACCAATATTTTTCTCTTCACGACACATCATTGGATAGATATACAAAACCTCTGGCCTTCACATTTAAGACTATTCTGCACGATCCGAAGACGCTCACAGAAGTATTTTTGCCTCAAGTCAGCAGATTGGCGACAGGCGTGTTTGAAGGAACCTTTGACAGCGAGAAAAAAATGTTAAATGTCGATGCTGCCGTCTCCACTCTTAACTATGACAATATTCGAATCGATAGTCTCTCTTTCACAGTCAGGTCGGATTCCGCCCGAATGAGTTCGGTCTTTCATGTAAAGTCGATATCGGATTCGTTGATGAACATCACCAACCTCCAACTATCAGCGGCAATTGAGCACGACAGCATTGGACTGACAATGCAAAGTACAGAGAATGACGGAGAAGTAAAATTATTCCTTGCGGGTATTTTCAATAGTGTGCAAAATGGGTATCAGTTTCACTTTACTCCCAGAGGAGTTCTCTTCCAGAACAGGGCTTGGAATGTTCCTCCTGACAATTTTATACATTTCGGGAAACACCAATTTATTGCTCATAATGTAGTACTGCAAGGAGCCGGTCAGTCTCTTGCAATCAATAGCATAGAGCAGACAAGCCAACAACCACCGGTGAAGATCGATTTCGTCAATTTTCATCTCGGAACATTGTTGCAGGCGGTTGAACAGGAGAAAGGATTGATCGGTGGGGTACTCAACGGAAATATCGTTTTAAGGAATCTGGACAAACAAATGGCGTTCACTTCGGATCTTGCGATTGATAGTTTCACATTCCGTCAGACGCTGGTTGGTGATATCATGCTCCACGCAAATAATCAGAAACAAAATCTCTTCGAAGTGAACATGGATCTTTCCGGAAATGGTAATGATATTTCTCTGAACGGCACATTTTTGAGTAAGGTAGGAGGAAGTATTCTGGATTTTGATCTTGATCTCAGATCATTGAATCTTGCAGCACTTGAACCGTTCACGTTCGGTCAAATTCGACGACTCACCGGAACAGCCGCAGGAAAAATGCATCTGTCGGGGACGCGGAAAAAACCCTCCATCAATGGAAGTGTGAAATTCAACAATACGGCATTTGAACCCGACTTCCTAAAATCCTATCTGTATATCAATAACGGCGGGATCGATGTGAACGAAAAAGGAATAAGGTTCAATTCATTTGATCTGACAGACACACTGGGCAATAAAGCATCTGTGACTGGGAATCTCTTTACTGAGGACTTTCGCGAATTTGCATTTAACATGCGTATCCATACAAAACATTTTCTATTGATGAACACACCGCCGTCGAAAAAAGAATTGTATTATGGGACCGTATTTTTAAATAGCGATATGACTATTCAAGGAGATAAAGATAAGCCGATCATTCGCATTCAGGCCCAACTCGCTAAAGGGACCGATCTTGCTGTCGTTATTCCGGAATCGGAAACAGCAATTCAACAGAGACTCGACATTGTGAAGTTCACTGTCGTAAGAGACAGTCTCGATCATATCCTTTCCCGAAACAAAACAGGAACAGAAGAGACAATTGATACTTCGATCACAAGTCTCTCCGGAATCGATCTTACATCCAATGTTGAGGTGGACAAACAATCACGTCTTAGGATTTTGATCGATCCGATCTCCGGTGATTCGTTGGTTATTAGAGGGGAAGCAACATTCAGTGTTGGAATAGATCCAAGCGGTAAACTTTCTGTCACCGGACGATATGAGATCATCGAGGGAATATATCAGTTGTCATTTGGAGACTTCATTAAAAAGGAGTTTGTGATTGAAAAGGGAAGCAGCATTACATGGCTTGGCTCTGCCACCGATGCAATGTTCAATATTACTGCAATGTATTCCGTAAAAACTTCGGCAATAGATTTGGTTCAGGATCAATTGGCAGGTTTAAGTCCGGAGGAGCGGAACAAATACAAACAGGAACTCCGCATTTTAGTCCACCTTATTATGGACGGAAAGCTGTTGAAACCTAATATCCGTTTCAAACTCGATCTTCCGCCGGAGCAGCGAGGTACATTGGGAGGTTCCATCTATGCAAAACTGAACGAAATAAATGGACAGGAATCCGAACTGAATAAACAGGTCTTTGCACTGCTTGTGCTTGGGAGATTTATTTCCGCCAGTCCTTTGGCATCGACTGGTGAAGGGGGATTTAACGGTTTGGCTCGTTCAAGCGCAAGCCAGGTACTTACCGAACAATTGAACCGGCTTTCCGAGGAGTATATTCGCGGTGTAAAACTAAATGTCGGTGTTGAATCGTACGAAGATTATTCCACCGGATCTGCGGAAGGAAGGACGCAATTGCAGCTTGCTCTTTCCAAACAGTTATTCGATGAACGAGTAACTGTCTCTGTCGGCGGTAATGTTGATCTGGAAGGAAATCGAAGGAAACAAAACTCACTTAATAATTTTGCCGGAGATATGAACGTTGGCTACAAACTGACGGACGACGGCCGTTGGCAGCTGCAGGTGTTCAGACAAAATACGTACGAAGGGGCGATCGAAGGAGATCTCGTGGAGACTGGAGTCGGTATTGTCTTCACGATCGATTTTGACAAACTTTTTGGACTTACACTCAAACCGGTTGAAGACGAAGAAGAGTAAAGATATGAATGCAGAGAAAATAAAGATTAAGACTTGGCAATATCAATAATGCAGCTAATGTTAATG
>JBAYJG010000308.1:0-2756 GCA_041665225.1 Bacteroidota bacterium | reverse complement strand
AGGTACTGGAACGAAGGTATCCAAAGACAATCAATTCGAAAAAGAGATACAATTACAGAAGCGAATGAATGTTCAGCACTTAGAAATGACAAAATTGTATCACGCACAGAAGAAAATGATGGAAAGAAAACCTTCGCAAGTTATTCCGAGAAGCAAAAAGATAAAATTTCTTGGAAAAGAGACGCAATTTTATGTAAGCACTGTTTCCGCAGATGGTTGGGTGAAGGAGAACGTCCGCAATGCAAACAGTACAAACGTCAAAGTAAACGGTAAGCTTGTCGATTCGATTAGTGCCGGCGATCCTTTTACGTTGACATTTTCGTTCACTCAAAATTCTGTCTCCGCAAAAGTGAACATTTATGCGGACATCAATAAAAATGGTATTGTTGATAGTAGTGACATTCCCATTATTTTGAATGGACTAATCTTTGATAATGGAGAAGATGATGCAAATCCAGCAACTGGCGAATGTACAGTGGAATTTGGAGTTGGTAATTTTCAAAGTACAATATTGACTACAATGATATTTGAGGTAGATGATTACCAATCGATATCATCTGCGCGATTAGTGATCCTCGAAAAAATGAGCCGTATGATCATTTTCGGTTCGATCAAACCTCATTTCACCGGCACAGTTGTGCAGCTCATGTCAAGTGTTAATCAGAAAAATTGGTTCCGTACCGTCTTCCCGGACTCCGCAGGTAACATTCAAACATACTATGATACTCTTGGTTCAGGAGTTGTCAACATATTTGTGGGGAATGTCGAAGTCACCCCTGCCGGATATCTGCCTCCGAAGGACACACTCATTACGATAAAAACAGATACAAACCGGTTTGTCCGTACTTTCACCGCCGCGAAAGAATTCATTGAAGGTTATGTCAAGGATCAGAATGGTGATCCTGTAAAAAATGCCTTTGTTTATACATGGAGTAATCATTCACGCTTTACGATTTCCGCAAAATCAAACAATGTTGGATATTATTTATTAGGTGTTGAAAAAGGAGATTGGACGGTTTATGCGGATATGCAGTATACTTCCGATGACTATCTGCATAGAAATTATCGGTACGAGTATATTCAGGTCGCTGAAAATAAGACGGTGCGAAAGGATTTTATGTTCTTGAAGGCCAATTCGACCATCTCTGGAACGGTGAAATATGGATCTGTTGGAATAGGCGGTATTCAGATCGGCGCATTTAACGATTCCATATCAAACATCAATTTCTCATCAAGTAACGGAACGTACTCAGTTAAAGTATTCAAGCCGGTATCCGGTAATCTTACGTACTCACTGAGTGCAGGGATGAATGATTACGCATTTTTTATAGACAGCAGCTTTCGGCAAAATATTCCAGCAGGTTCGTCAAATATCAATTTTGAAGTGAAAAAAGTGAATGGTGGACTACAGGGAAAACTTGTTGATTTCAATACTGGTACACCAGTGCCCCATGCCGACATGAATATTTCTGGTCCGGTATATCGATATGTGCAAAGTGATGATTCCGGAAAATTCAAAGTGTTGATGCCGAAAGGGACATATTCCATCAACATCAATGCCCAAAATTATGAATCATATTTTGAGAGTGGAATTGTGATTGGAGAATCGTTCACCACTAAGACGATCATGCTGTCACGAATGGGCAGTCTGTCTGGAACAGTGAAAGACGAATCCGGTGGTTCGATTAAAAACTTCTCTATTACTGCCAGGGACACTTTTGGCAGTTATTATGGAAACTATTATTATTCCGGTACCAACAATTATTCGGTCACAGGACTACAGACGGGAAAGTACAAAGTTCAGGCAAGTGCACCAGGGTATATTTCGCAATGGTTCAATGGAAAATCGACCATGGACAGTGCCGCAATAGTTTCTGTCGTAAAAGGGTTTGATACACCGAACATCAATTTTGTCCTTTCCCGTGGCGGTTCGATCTCCGGTATCGTGAAGGATAAGAATGGAAAAGGGGTCTCCAATGCGTCTGTATTTGCTCTGGATACGACATACGATGACATCTCCATGGCGATAACTGATGATTCAGGTAAATACATTGTCTATGGTCTCCCATCGGGAGTGTTTTATGTTGCAGTGACAAGTGATGATTACCTCTTACAATTTTATCCAAATACCCCGAGCTATAAGAATGCACAAAAAATTCCGGTCGTAATCAATCAAACTACCGCTAATATTAACTTTTCCGTGTTAAAAGGGAGCAGCATTTCAGGTACGGTAGTCAATAAGTTAGGGAACCCTATTCTATCAGCAGAAGTTTTGGCGATCGATACGGCGACGTTTTCGATACAATATGTGTACACCAATGATTCCGGTAAGTACCAGATCAAAAAACTTACCCCGGGCGTGAAATTATTTCTCTATGCTCGTGCTCAAGGATATTCACGTCGGTGGTATGTGAATGCTCCGTCGATAGAAACAGCTCAGCCGTTAATTCTTATAGAGGAAGAACACCGATCAGGTATTAATTTTGTGCTTCCGCTCTCAGGAAAAATAACCGGTACCGTTAAAAATATGTCCGGCACTCCTCTCCAATATGCCTATGTCCGTGCCGATTTGGTGAATGGAAATAATTCATATGGCACATCAAGCGATCAGTTTGGGGATTACAGTATTGTCGGTTTAGAAGGAGGGAAATATTTCGTAACTGCCTCAACTAATAATTATACACAGCAATGGTATAATCATAAACCGTCACTAGAGTTAGCCGATACGGTGAAGGTTGATGATGAAATAACAATTT
>JBAYJG010000307.1:0-2768 GCA_041665225.1 Bacteroidota bacterium | reverse complement strand
TCAGACCGATAATAACCAGAACGTAACCGAGAAACGCCGTCAGAATTGTGGGGCGAATGATCGGTTCGAACCGTTTGATATTGAAGATATAGACGATGGCTGCCAGCGTGAAACCGCCCGCAGCAAGGCCAACGCCGCACAGCACGTCGAAGCCAATCCAAATACCCCATGGAAACTGGTCGCTCAGATGGGTGGATGCTCCGAGTCCATAAAAGAACCGGACGTACGTTGAATAGAGTCCCGCCAGCATAATTGCCGACGCAGTGACTTTCCAGAATCCGAATGTTGTCAGAAATTTTTTCATGGCTTCACCTAGTTCTTTCCATTTTTGGAGTGATTCATGTCGCGCATTTTTTGCTCGTATTCTTTCACCTCTTCGCGGCGGTTTGTGATCCACCAGATACCGAAGAGCATTGCGCCGCCGACGGTAACTACTCCGGGAATCTTCGAAAGCGCGTTCCAGGTCAGCTGTGGCAACGGTGTCTGCTGCAGCGTGGTACGGAATCCGAGTTCTTCGAACGGAACCGAGGAGAGATACAGCACCGACGTGCCGCCGACCTCATGTTCGCCGTAGATCTTCTGCACATATTTTCCTGGTTCTGCGTTCATCCGTTCGTACGCTTCCTTCAATAATGCATCCCGATCGCCAAACTTGGTGGCACCGGTCGGGCACGCTTCGGAACATGCCGTCGGCAGGCCCTGGGCGAGACGTTCGTGACACATGACGCATTTCTGTATGCGAGGATAGGTGCTGGACCATTCGTACCGAGGCACCTGGAACGGGCACGCCTGCATGCAATAGCGGCAGCCGATGCACTTCTCCACATCGTAGACCACGGGACCTTCGGGCATCTTGGTAAATGCACCGACGGGGCAGACCGACGCGCAGGTCGGATCGTCACAATGCTGGCACATCCGGCGGACGAACACTCCGTCGTATTCATTGAGCGCCGTGTAGGCTGTCGGCGAGAGGGCCTTCTCTTCGTTGTCCGGCATGTGATTGGCTTCCTTGCAGGCAGCCTGGCAGGCGTTGCAGCCGACACACAGGGTAAGATCGATCAATAATGCTTTTTTTGTAGACATGATTTCCTCCGAAGATTACTCAATGCGCAAGAATTCGTTTTCGAATTTCTTGCATTGGTCAGGGTTAAGGTTATCCATTAAGCCGGCTGCTGGCAATCCACCATCCTGCATAAAGGCTGGTGCAGGAGTGGTAAGATTCGAGAAGAAATCACGCAATCTTCCTAATTCGCTTCGCAGCCATACCCGTGTATCTTCGCCAAGGTAGAACGATCGCAACTCATTCGTACTGGAGGGGGTAATGGTGTATGCCCATCCTTCGCTAAAGAGCGCTTCGCTCAACAGTGAGGGCTTTTTCGAGAGTTCAGCGTTCACATTGTCCACCACTCCATCAATGGGCGAACGAACGATCAATTCGTTATTCCCTTCGGCAACACGGAGGATCGGTTCGCCTTTCCGTACGAGGTCGGCATTGCTCTTCAGCATGCTGATCTTGGGCTCAGTGAACATACGGGCAAGAAAATCATCAATACCGAGTTGCACTTTCCCCGATGGGAAAAGGCTTAACCAAGTATGGGATTTTGTGAAAAAGATCCCAGCGGGAATACGCATGGGGATAGATTTTCGGACGTGGGACGGGACGACTGCCACTGCAGCTTTGTTCCGTCGAACAAAATAATCAATGGTTAAGAATACCACGATTGTCGTTATGAATAATAATACGGTCATTGTTGGCTCCTTTCATTGCATGGTTTTTATACACCAATACATATGACAATAGCCGTGCCACACTTCCCGTCTGCGAAAAAAATAACTATCTGCAACTTACTATGAATGAACAGGTTATAGAATTGATTTTTTGACTTGTACCGGTGAAAAAATGAACGTTCGACAATCGATGAATTATTCTACAGATACTTCATCATCAATTGTAAAAAGTGTCATAATTTCTATACAAGGGGGATTTTGAATGTGTAGATATTTTGTACGGCGAGTGTTGAAGAACTATACAACGGAGAGCTTTGTCTTGTCACAGAATCGGATTCTAATCACACAAATAATGGTTTTGGTTTCCCCGAATGAAGGAGAATAAAAAAAACCGCACTTCGCAGATGTTTTTAGGTGATCATTGTAGAGCACGGCTGATCGGGTGAAGTAAAAAATATTTTCGAAACGTAAACACGGTCACTTCATCAATACCATCTTTCGCAAACGGCTGTTTCCTCCGGACGTGAGCTTCGCGAAATATACTCCGCTGGAAAACTGCTCCGCCTCGAATTGTTTTTGATGGTACACTCCCGCTTCAAGGTTCTCATTTATCAGTGTCGCCACTTCCCGTCCGATGACATCGTATATTTTCAACGTGGTAAGACCTGAGACTTGGAGTGTGAAACCAAATGTCGTTGCAGGATTGAAAGGATTGGGATAGTTCTGTTCCAGATGAAATTGAAAAGGAGTCTTGATCTCCGGAATTATTGATGACGTTCCCTGACTGAAGTAGAATGTCACTGAATGTGCATCACCATTATCCTGAAACTTCGCATAACATTTCTTCGCAGCAGAATCAAATGACCATCCTCTCCCACCAACTTCCATAAGGGAATCCATCGCAATTACCAATAATTGATCGCCATCCAACACGACACTATCCGGAGCGGCTCTCGTCCAATTGACTTCAGTCAACCAATCTCTTTGCGGTACTGTATACATACCGATCCTGGTCCCAATCGCTATCGTCACCGTATGTT
>JBAYJG010000306.1:0-2811 GCA_041665225.1 Bacteroidota bacterium | reverse complement strand
AGTAAGCAACCAATGTTACAATGATAATGATGCTAATCCGATTAAGCATAATGTTATATTGCATTTTATCCTCTTAAGTATTTAGACATGACCCAATGCGTCAACAGGTTCCATTTTTGAAGCCTTATACGCCGGTTGGAATCCTGCAAACAGTGATACGAACATGACGATTATTGCCACCCAGATTACCTCACTTGCAGGAATACTCGGTGCAAGGGATACGTTCATTGTACCAAATGTAAAATCTATCTTGGTAATATTCATAATCCACAAAGCACCAAGTCCGATGACAATACCTACTATCGTACTGAGCAACCCCATTGCAAATCCCTCAACCAGAAAAAGTGCAAGAATTTTGTGCGGTGGAGTTCCGATCGCGGCGATCGTACCGATTTCGCTGATCCGTTCGTACACCGACATCGTCATAATGTTGAGGATACTGACCAAGACGATGGTCATTAATATGAATTTTACGACAATGATGAGAAGATCAACGATACGTGTAATGCTGGAAAAAGGGGACAGTTGTTCCCATGTGTGCACTTCGAATTGCGCGTGTGGTGAACCGAAAGCACTTTTCAGCGCAGTAGATACCGCGTGAAGTTTATCGAACTTTCGTAAATGAATTGCAATTTCCACAATTTCCGGTTGATCCATTCTCAACACTGCCTGTGCGTCGTCGATATGAATGTAGCCATCCTTACCGGATGGACCGAAGACGGCTTCAGTCACTGCTGCAATACGCAGCGTAACGGCATTCACTGAACCTTCTTTATTTGTTGCCACCAAAACAATATCATCGCCCGTTTTCAACGAAAGACCGTTCATAAGATTCTCAGGGATTAAAATTTCTCCCGGTTTCAAAAATTTGTCCGGATCGAGAATGTTTCCTTTGATCCTTTTAACAAATCCTGTAACGGTGCGATTCTCTTTTTCCGGATATACTGCGTTCAACCGAATATTTGATGTTTGTACATAGTTGCTGATCATCGCTCCAAATTTAATGCGTGGACTGAAAGCCTCGATCTCCGGCATTTTGTTTAACACCGCTTCTATCGTTGCCATTTCAGTTTTGGAAAGTGTCAAGTTCAGCGGCTGATTATCGATTGATTCGACATATCCCTTTTTATGGATCTGCAGATCGCCCATTGCGGTATTTGTCAGCACGCCGATCATTTGTGATTTGAAGGAAATTGCCAAACCTCCGAAAACTACCACGAGGATGACGCCAAATGTAATCAGCGATGATGTTAAAAGGGTTCGCCGCGTATTGCGAAACAAGTTCCGAAGTGCAATTATGATGACATTGGTCATTGATCATGCTCCTTTTCTATTTTCTGTATTCACAATTACTCCGTCTTCCAGTGTGTATATAACTTCCGCTTCTCCGACAATCTTAGAATCGTGCGTTGAAAAAATGAATGTGGTCCCGAAGTCGTTGGTCATTTCATGCATGATGTTGATAATTTTAAATGCTGTTGCATGGTCAAGATTAGCGGTTGGTTCGTCGGCAAGCACAATTTGCGGATTGGTTACTAATGCGCGGGCAACCGCCACGCGCTGCTTTTGTCCGCCGGAAATCTGGTTTGGATATTTATCTCGTTGGTTTGTCATTCCTACCTTTTCCAGCAATCGAAGTACACGATCGCGACGTTCTTTTGAGGGAAGATGGTCGAGCATGAGGAGCGGATATTCAATATTCTCGTGCACGGTCAATACAGGAATAAGATTAAAATTTTGGAAGACAAAACCGATGGTCTTTCCGCGAAAAGCGGCAGACGCGGCTCTATCTAATGTACTGACATCCGTACCGTTGACGAGGACTTTTCCCTGTGTGGGTTTGTCGAGAATACCGAGTAGATTTAACAGTGTTGATTTCCCACTTCCGGATGGACCGATGAACGATACAAACGACTTTTTGTCAATTTGCAGTGAAATATTTTTTAAGGCATTCACGGATATTTCGCCGGTATGATACACCTTTGTGATGCTTTGTAATTCGATTAAACTCACTTGTCACTCCTGGTCAATGTTATATCTATGAGATGCGGTTGGAAATCAAAGGGCTCAACTTATTATGTCTTTTATAGAGTTTTACATAATAGTCGTACCCGTGCAATAAGATGCTCCATATACCGGTATGATAGACACAATGTCAGTATAGTAGTTTAAACCAATGCCAACAATATTGATATGGGAATGATTTTTCTGTATATTAGTTGCAATAAATCGAAACTATGAAATGGAGCAACTTTGAACTAATAAGGACTAACATGGCCAAAGAAGTCTTTCAACTTCACGCCGAAGTATGTAAAACCCTCTCTCACGCAAAACGTTTGGAAATACTGAACATCCTCAGAGATGACGAAATGAGTGTCGGAGATATCGTCAAAAAAATGAAAATTCCGAAAGCAAATGTATCTCAACACCTTGCTGTTTTGCGAAAAGCAGGAATTCTAGAAACGCGTAGGGACGGTCTAAGTATTTATTATAGTATTTCCAGTCCCAAAGTGATAAAAGCGTGTGATTTAATGCGAGAAGTTCTTGTAGAGTATCAAACAAAAAAGACGAAACTCATGAAAAATATTGTGTGAAAGGAATAATATCGTGACCGGAAAAACTATTGTCATTCTTGGCGGAGGTGTTGGCGGAATAGTTGTCTCCAATGAACTTCGGCGATATTTACCGTCGATTCATCGTATCATTGTCATTGAAAAAAATGGGGTGCACACGTTTGCTCCATCATATCTCTGGGTGATGACGGGAGATCGGACTCCCGATATGATATCAAAACCTCTGCCGAGTCTGGTT
>JBAYJG010000305.1:0-2826 GCA_041665225.1 Bacteroidota bacterium | reverse complement strand
GGTGCAACGTTGATTTCTTCGAGCACGTGGTACCCAATTTCATGATGGCGATATTTATAGATATCGGAATTCTTGTCGTTGATATTGCCGAACACGATTGCTTCGGCCGGGCACGCATCCTGGCACGCAACGGTAACACCACTGCCGTCGAATACTTTCCCTTCCTCAATCGCGTGCTGGCGTCCTTCCATAATGCGCTGAATACAGAATGTGCATTTTTCCATCACGCCGCGCGAACGAACCGTTACTTCGGGATTGTGCAGCATGTTCAGCGGCTGCTGGTATTGATATCCGTCATTAAACTCGTTGCGGAAATCGAAGAAGTTAAATCGGCGGACCTTATACGGGCAGTTGTTGGAGCAATACTTCGTCCCAACGCAGCGGTTATAAGCCATCTGGTTCAGGCCGTCCGGACTGTGCGTGGTGGCGATGACCGGGCAGACGTTTTCGCACGGCGCGTTGTCGCAATGCTGACAGAGCATCGGCTGATTGCTGACGCTTGGCGCTTCGGATGTGCCGGAGAAATACCGGTCAATCCGGATCCATGTCATTTCGCGTCCCTTGCCCAACTGTTCCTTTCCGACGACGGGAATGTTATTCTCCACGCTGCACGAGAGCGTGCAGACGCCGCAGCCTGTGCATTTGTTCAGATCGATCGCCATCGCCCATTTCACACCGTCGTACTTGATTTTCGGAATGATGGTGGAGGCGTGATGTTCTTTCTCGATGAACTTCGGATCTTCAAGATATTGAACGACAGTTCCTTCTTGAATGATCTCGCGTTTCTTGTGAATATCTTTCAGGAATGTGTCATCCAACTGGAAATGTTCCTGTGTGGATGCCAGCTGATATTTTTCACCGGTCTTCGTCACGCTCACACCGCTGTAAAGATACGGGGAGAGCGAAGCGGTTTTCGACATGAAGAGATTCGTATTGAAGCCGACGCCGGTGCCGACTGTACCTGCTACTGTGCGGCCGTAGCCGAGCATCACTGCAACAAATTTATCAGCAAGTCCTGGCTGAACATGCACAGGCAGATTCAATTTGCGATTGCCGACAGCAACTTCAATCATTGCACCTTCATCAATCCCCATCTCGCGTGATGTTGCAACGGAAAGAGCTGCGTAATTGTCCCACGCGATCTTCGATGCGGGGTGCGGCATTTCCTGCAGCCATCCGTTATTTGCATAGCGTCCATCCCCGACAAAATAATTGTCATGCAGGAATAGCACAAAATCATTCGATGCTGCAACCGGAGCGATGCTGTTCAACACATCTGTTCTCACCGGAGTCGGAACGGCCGAGGCAGGTTCGTTCACCGTCACCACACCGTCGTGCAGTGCGGAGAACCAGAATGTTTTGAAGTCAACGCTGGAACGCATTGCCGGAAAAATTTCCTTTTCCCAACGGTTCATCACGAAATCATGATAGCCTGTTTCTGCGTAGGCTCCGGTTACCCAGGCAAGCAGAATCGCTTCCTTTTGACGTGTATTATAGAGAGGATCAATAACCGGCTGCTGCAGGCTGACAATGCCGGTGCGGGTTTTGTGATCTCCCCACGATTCAAAATCATGATGGACCGGCAGGACAAAATTGCTGACTGCGGAGGTCTCATTCTGTTGTTCGACGAATGTGACGACCGCGCCGACTTTCTTCAACGCTTCGGCATAACCGAGGTCGGTCGGAAAATGATAGACCGGGTTGGAATCCAGATGGAGCACAACGCCAACGCTGCCATTGTTCATCCGAGCAACGAGCGCTTCCCACTCCTCTTTCTTCGTCGGAGTGACATAATCCACCGATGATTGTTCTCTGTTATAGAGAGCGGAATTTCCGAGAATCTCATTCAACACGTTCACGGCAATGTGCACCGATTCCGGCAATCCATTGCCAGCGTGAACGATCGACTTTCCTTTATTCTCGTTCAGGTCCTTCACCAACTGTTTCACTGCAGCAGCATCAAGACCGTTCTTTACTGCAAATTCTTTTAATGAACCTTTGCCAATCGGCTTAAACTCATTAATCAGCGCAAGAACAAATTCCAGCTGCTGGTCCGGACGGACGCGCAGTCGGTAATCCGCGTTCATTGCGGTGGAGTTCATGGTACCATCCGCAGAATACAATCTGCTGATATTCTTTGCGTTATCGACATTCCGATTCTCAACATACATCCGGGTCTGCTCGGCAATGTTCCCTTCGCTGCCGAGGAAATCCGATTCCAGCGCGAGGATTACTTTTGCTTCGTTCCATTTGATCAGCGGATACACAGAACCGCCGGAGGATTTCGTCCACGCAGCGCGGCGATTCAGATCGTTGATCAGTTCATACGAATAGACTTTCGCCGTCGGATATTTTGCGGTGAAGTCATTCAACACTTTTTTCGCGGAGGGAGAGGTGATTGTCTGTGCAACAATGGCGATCTCCTTCCCTTCATTCACTGCGGAAGTCAACGATGCAACGATTCGTCCGTCCACTTCTTTCCAGGTGCTCTTCGACAGAATTCCGGAATCGACGAACATCGGATCCTTCAACCGTTCGGGATCGTACAGGTTCAGAATGCTTGCCTGGCCGCGCGCGGAGATCTTTCCTTTATTAATGGGATGATCCGGATTGCCGTCGATCTTAATCGGGCGACCTTCGCGGGTTTTGATCAGGATACCATATTCCTGTCCCTGATCGATAAAAGTGGAAGCGTAGAAGTTCGCTTTGCCAAGGGTGATCTCTTCCGGTTTCTTCGTGTAAGGAACGATCTGTCCCTTATCGCGGTAGCTGCTGCATCCAGCAGCGGCGAATGCGGCCGAGGCGGTGACCAATGCGAGAAATTGT
>JBAYJG010000304.1:0-2881 GCA_041665225.1 Bacteroidota bacterium | reverse complement strand
GAGTGTTTCGAAAAAAACATCCTGTACATTCTCAAAAATACCCCGATATTTTTTTTCACTTTCACTTAGCGCAAGCTCGGAATGCTTGCGTTCAGTGATGTCCCGGCTGATACCTACTAATCCTACAATCTTTCCTTGATTGTCACGAAGAGACACTTTAGTTGTTGAATTCCATCGCTGATGACCTTCCTTGTCCACCACTGGCTCTTCTCGATTGATCTCTGATGAACCAGATTCGAAAACTCTCCGATCGTCAGCGTCATATTGTTTTGCTAATTCTTTTGGAAAAAAATCGAATACCGTTTTCCCAACCGCACTGATTGAATTCGGTGTTTGTAGAAAAAGATTATGGGCTGTATTGTTAAGCAAATACCGCCCTGCCGTGTCCTTGATATAGATATAATCAGGTATATTGTCGATCAGCGTACGCAACTGATTGCGTTCTTTCGCCAGTGTCTCCTCTCCCTTCTTGCGCTCGGTGATATCCCGGATATTGCACTGTATCACTTTTTTGTGCTTCACAAGATAAACATTGCTCACAAACTCCACTTGACGACTTTGACCATTCTTGGTTTTTAGAGGCAAATCTTCGTATCGGATATATTCCTTTCTCTGTAATTCTTCAAAAGCCGCTTTACTATCTTTAACATCAACGAATGCACCGATCTCCCATAAGCGTTTTCCTATCAATTCCTCCGGTATATATCCCAGTAAATTGACAATAAAAGGATTTGCATCGGTGATGGTACCGGATTCTGCATCGAGAATCAGAATCCCGTCTTGAGCAGTTTCGAAAAGGCGGCGATATCGTTCTTCACTTTCAATCAGCGATTCACCTGCGCGTTTGCCCGCCTGTTCAGCAATTATGCGTTCGGTGTTATCGCGAATGTTACACTGAATAATTTTTTCACCGCTTACACGGTAGGAATTGCTGACAAATTCAACTTCCCGGTTTTCACCCTTTTTCGTTTTGAGCGGCAAATTGTTGTAGCGAATGTATTCTTTTTGCTGCAATTCCTCAAAAGCAGCTTTACTCTCTTTGACGTCGGCAAACGCACCAATCTCCCAGAGTTGTTTTCCTTTTAATTCCTTCAGTGAATAGCCCAGACTGTCAATGATATAAGGGTTCGCATCCGTGATAGCGCCCGTTTCTCCGTTGAGAATAAATATTCCGTCCTGGGCCGACTCGAACAGCCGGCGATAGCGTTCTTCCGAATCACGAACGTCACTCATGGTTTGGTATCGTGCTGTTCCATTGCCTTCCCTGTGTCCGTGTTCCTTCAACTGTGATTCTTTTTCAAACACTTTTTGATATGCAGATTCCAACTCTGTGATCAATTCACGTTCTGTTTTATTATTTGTTTTCATTTGGAGAGCTTTCCATTGTTATTTCCATGAACATGTACATTCATATCAGTTACAGTCCTTCATTCTTCCAACGGAGCCGTCGAAAATTGAAGATTCCTTTTTTTGTGGTGTCAATTTTTTTGCGGCGGAAGATTGCAAAGAGTACCGCAACGATGATAATGGCAGGAATAATATGAATGAACCCAAACATCCATAGGATGAACAGGACAATGGCAATCGTATCGATGGTATGCATATTCCCTTCTTTCAGTACAGCGGTCTATTGAGGGAGCAACACTCCCGTTAAGGTTGTGACACTTTTGTACTATCAGCAGGGATTTCGGGTCCCAGTAACACTGCGATCCATGCCGTACGTTCATTGTTTTCAAATGCAAACTTTAATGTCATTGTCATTGGAATGCAGAGAACAACTCCAATAGGACCGAGGAGATTTCCCCAAAAGATCATCGAAAGAAAAACAACCAACGTGGACATCCCTAGTCTTCGTCCCATGATTCTCGGTTCAAGAAACTTCCCGAGGATAGTCCCGACAGCGAAATATCCGAATGCCGTAAGAGCAGCGGTTCCTCCTCCATGCTGTGTAAGTGCTAGAAGAACGGCCGGTAGCGCCGCGATCACCGATCCCACATTGGGGATATAGAGAAAAAGAAAGGTGAGAAATCCCCACAGCACGGGAAAATCAACACCCAGAATAATCAGCCAGAAAGCGATCAATGTTCCGGCAATAAGATTGATGGAGGTCTTGATCATCATATACCGTTTAATCTCATAAACAAATTTTGTGAACTGCGGGAAAACGCGTTTTGGATCTCCGAGCACGGACCGGATCTTCACCGGGAAACTTGATGCTTCTATTAAAATAAAAATGACGGTGAGAAGGATTAGCAGAATGCTGGAAAGTGCTGCCCCCATCTCCGAGAGCATTCCGACGACTAATCCCATGATCGGTCCCGGATTGAAATATTCCAACAGCACTTTATCGGTAACGATGATGTGCTTACTTGTAAGCAGCGGCTTTAGTGACAGCACCTCTTCCTGCAGCCTTTTTTGATAAAATGGCAATGCATCGGAAAAGGAACTGAGTGACGCGCCGACAATTCCGCCGACCATCAACAGCAATGTGATCAAGGTGATGATCACAATCATTACAGCGATGATTTTCGGGACACGTTTCTTTTCCATCCACAACACCGGCGGGGTAGCAATAAGTGCAATGAATACCGACAGAAGAAATAATGAAACTACAGACTGTGCCTGATTGATTCCGTAAAAAATGACTACGATTGATGCAGTTATGACAAAAAGATCTTTCCCTTGATGAGTTGCATTGTTATGAGTCATAACGAATCCTTTCTTTTCTCGTAGCCATCTCAAAAATGAATTGTCATTGCGAGGGAGCGAAGCGACCGAAGCAATCTTTTCAATTTGAAAGAAAAATCGAGATTGCTTCGCCAAAAAACGGCTCGCAATGACATTGAGTTTTGTTTTAGAGACCGCTTCTAGTCAAAATCCG
>JBAYJG010000303.1:0-2882 GCA_041665225.1 Bacteroidota bacterium | reverse complement strand
GCGTGCCGAAGGATTCCAGCTTAACGTTGGGCTTCGTGAGACATCAACGGCTGCATCAATCGGTGCCAGCAGTATCGGCGCTATCGGTGCAGCGACGATGGTAGTGAAGCTCCACACGATTGAGTTCTGACTTGTCCCTGAAACATTTTTCGCATTCACACGCCAAAAATATGTCGTTCCAAGAGTTAGTCCTGTCAACTGTCTCGACGTTCCGGAGATCGTCGAATCATTAAACACTGTTGAAGCAAATGTATTGCTTGAGGAAACCTGCAATCGATAGGTGATTGCACCGACCGATGCATTCCAGCTCATTGTTGGATTCGCTGGTTGATTTGCCGCTAAATTAATCGGAGCAATTAAGATCGGCGCTAACGGTGCAGCGCTTGTAGTGAAGCTCCGTGTTGCGGAGTATGCACTCGTTCCTGCTGCATTCTTTGCATTCACTCGCCAGAAATATGTTGTGCCGATAGTGAGACCGGTAATTTGCTGCGATGTGCTTGTCCGCGTTGAGTCGTTATATACCGTTGTTGCAAATGTATTACTCGTTGAAACTTGCACCCGATACGACGCTGCTCCCGTCACGGCATTCCAGATCAACGTTGGTGTTGCTGATTGGTTGACCGATGCATCGAGTGGAGAAACCAGGACCGGTGCGGCAGGTAAAACAATAGTTGTGAAACTTCTTGTTGCCGAGTAAGCACTTGTGCCGGCGGCATTCTTTGCATTCACGCGCCAGAAATATGTTGTGCCGATAGCCAAACCGGTGACTTGCTTCGATGTGCTCGCGATTGTCGAATCATTATGAACCGTCGTTGCAAACGTATTACTCGTTGAAACTTCCAAACGATACGTTGCGGCGCCCGGTACCGAATTCCAGATTAAATTCGGGTTGATCGATTGATTGGTCGCAGCATCAGCAGGCGCAAACAATGTCGGCACTGCCGGTACGACGATGGTGGTAAAGCTTCGGATTACTGAGTAAGCACTGGTTCCTGCAAGATTCTTTGCATTCACACGCCAAAAATATGTTGTTCCAACCGCTAATCCGTTTACAGATTGCGAACTATTCGTGAGCGTTGAATCATTATATAAAGTTGATGCAAATGTATTGCTCGTTGAAACTTGCAACCGATATGTGTCCGCACCGGAAACATCGTTCCAGATCATAACTGGTGATACTAATTGATTGATCGCTGCATTCACAGGAGAAACTAAGACCGGTACCGTCGGAACAGCTATCGTTGTAAAGCTCCATATATCAGAATACGCGCTCTTTTGTCCGGAAATTTTTGAATTGACTCGCCAGAAATACGTGGTCCCGATCGCTAATCCTGAAACAACCTGCGAAGTATTTGTCAATGTCGAATCATTATAAAAGGTTGATGCGAAGCTGTTGCTTGTTGATACCTGTAAGCGATATGAACCGGCTCCCGGTACGACATTCCATACGAGTGTCGAATTGATTGATTGATTTGTTGCTCCATCAATCGGAGTGACAAGCGTCGGTGTTCCGGCAGAAATTGTTGTGAAACTTCGTGTACTGTTTGCACTTGTTCCTGCGGAGTTAGCTGCATTCACTCGCCAGAAATAGACTGTTCCACCGATTAAACCTGGAACCTGCATGGATGTTCCGCCAATTCCGTTATTGGAAAGCACTGTTGTTGAGAAGCTGCTGCTCGTGGAAACCTGCAATCGATACGAAGTTGCACCTACCGATGCATTCCATGTGAATGTCGGGCTTGTTGAAATATTGACTGCCGAAACCAGCGGTGCAATTAATACCGGTGCCTCAGGTACTGAAAGTGTTGTAAAACTCCATATATCGGAATAGGCACTCGTTCCACCTGATATTTTAGAATTGACACGCCAGTAATACGTTGTTCCGACTGTTAAACCAGAAACTACCTGTGTAGTACCGGTGATTGTCGAATCATTAAAAACAGTAACAACAAAACCGGGATCCAAAGAAACCTGTGCGTGATAACTACTGGCACCAGTAACTCCACTCCACATCAGCGTAGGATTAATTGTTTGATTCAATGCGCCGTCAATAGGCAACAACAATGTAGGGGTTCCGGCCGCAATTGTAGAAAATGACCAAACATAATTCGCTGCAAGGGATGTCCCCGCCAGATCTTTAATACTATTTGTTAATGTACAGGTATAAAGAAGGTTCGGTGCAAGGCCGTTTTGCACGACAAATATTGCCGTCGTGTCGGTGTATGATACTGTCCCTGCAACACTGTTCGCTCCCTCTTTCACGATAAATGTGGAAGCATGAATAGTATTCGGATTCATCGGCGTGCTGAATGTTGCCGATATAATCTTTACCGCAGCAACGGAACTCGTTCCGGTTGTTTTAGTCATTTCTTTGATCCGTTTACCAATAATGTTGCCGACTGATTTTTTATTCAGTCCGATCTTGGTTAGCGGAACATTCGTTCCACCATTATCCGGCGATGTTCGAACAACTGTCGGCGGGATACAAGGAATTTCTACTCCTGCAATCTCTTGCTTACAACCACCAATAAACGTCATAAACAGGATTGTGGCCGTTAGTCCCACTGTTAACGAGGTATTAAAAAAATGCGTCCAACGATTGATTGCGGATGCTTGATGTGTTGTTGAGCTATTCATAGATCCCTCTTGTAAGTAAATAATGTTGTTGCTGATTTTTTAAAAATGGAATTTCCATCTGATATGGTATGATTCATTGATTCACTGATATCGCTCCGAATGTTTTTTCGTTTTTCAATTCCCGTCATGTGCGTATAGTGAGTATTGGGGATTCAGTTCAGTAATGCTAGTGAACATCAAACGATGTGATCAATGCACAACAGCGGCGGTTTGCCCTACTGAAACGTGAACAACAATACTGATGT
>JBAYJG010000302.1:0-2891 GCA_041665225.1 Bacteroidota bacterium | reverse complement strand
GTTGGAACCGAGCAGCGATTCGTCGCTTGGCGTGATCGATCATAAACTGTATTCGGACGGCACGGGCGGAGATTTTCTGTACATGAAAGGGGGAGGAAGTCTCAATCCCCCTTCTCACGATACGATTGAGAATAAACTGCACTACATTTATCAGGACGGAAAATCTGTTTTTAAAGTGGCGGTTGTCGGTATGGCGGATGTTTCCGCAGAAGTGATGGATCGCAATAAACTGACTGGTGCGGATGTTGACTGGCTTGTCCCGCATCAGGCGAATCTGCGCATCATCGACGCAACAGCGGACCGGATGGGACTTGATAAATCCAAAGTGATGATCAATATCGACAAATACGGCAATACAACAGCTGCAACGATCCCGCTCTGCTTGTCAGAATGGTGGCATGCAGGCAAAATCAAAAAAGGACAGAACCTGATTCTTGCCAGCTTCGGTGCCGGCTTTACCTGGGGCGCGGTGTATGTGAAGTGGGCGTACTAAGAGCAATGAATAACTGATAATTGATAATGAGTAATGTCATTATCAATTATCCAGCATCAATTATCAATTTGTTTTTTATGAGTGTAGCGTACATTTTTCCGGGACAAGGTTCGCAGTATGTGGGGATGGGAAAAGATCTGTGTGAGCAGTTTCCGGAAGCAAAAAAATATTTTGACGAAGCGGACAATGCATTAGGTTTTTCTCTTTCGAGCATCTGTTTTAACGGACCGGAAGAAGAACTGAAACAGACGAAGAACACGCAGCCTGCGATCTTTTTGCACAGCGTCGCATTGTGGAATGTTCTGAAACCGGCAGATGCATCAATGGTTGCCGGACACTCGCTCGGCGAATATTCGGCGTTGGTTGCGGCTGGGGCTATCTCGTTCACCGATGCAATTAAACTTGTCCGCCTGCGCGGTGAGTTGATGCAGAAGGCGGGAGAAGAGAACCCGGGGACGATGGCGGCAATTGTCGGACTTGATCCTGCGGTCGTGACGGAAGTTTGCAAAATCGCTTCAGCAGCGGGAATTGTTCAGCCGGCAAACTTCAATTCACCGGGACAGATCGTCATTTCCGGTTCTGTGGGTGGTGTACGCAAAGCGATGGAAATCGCAAAAGAGCGCGGTGCAAAATTAGTGAAAGAACTTGTGGTGAGCGGCGCGTTCCATTCGCCGCTGATGCAGAGCGCCAAGGATGCATTGAAGACTGCGTTGGATGCAACGACAATCAATGAAGCAAAGATCCCGGTCTATGCCAATGTTACTGCGCAGCCGGTACAGAAGGCAGACGAGATCCGGAAACTCCTTTTTGAACAAGTGACCAGTCCGGTGCGGTGGGAAGAAACAGTATTAAATATGTCGGCTGCCGGTGCGGTAAAATTTATAGAAATCGGACCGGGCAAAGTGCTCCAGGGTCTGGTCAAACGAACAGTTGCAACTGCAGAAACAACTGGAATCGACAAAGCATCGGATGTAAAAAAATAATGTCAGAACTCGTCATCGGAAAATATAAGATTGATCCCGTCCTGTTCGAAAAAGGGTTTACCAAAGGCTGCGGTCCATATCAATGTGAAACCACTTGTTGCTCCTCCGGAGTGTTCTTGGATCCTGCAGATCGCGATGTGATCCTGAAGCACAAGGATGAAGTGAAGCTGGCAATGGACGAAACACAGACGACAAATGACGCCGTCTGGTTCGATAACAAGCGCGAAGAGGATATCGATTTTCCCTCCGGTTATGCAGTCGGTACGGAAGTCTATAACGACAAATGTGTTTTCCTTCGCAAGGACGGGCGTTGCAGCGTGCAGGTGGTGAGCGCAGAAAAATATAACGACCCGTGGAAGATCAAGCCGTTCTATTGCATTGCCTTCCCAATTTCGGTGGACAACGGTTTATTGACATACGACGACTATCAGCACGGCAAAACACAGTGCTGCACCATCGTCAGCGATACCGATACAACACTGGTTGATTCCTGCAAAGCGGAGTTGGAATTTGTGCTGGGAAAAGAAGGGTATCAACAATTACAAGAACTTAAAATTTCAAAATTATCAAAATGACAAACTATAATCTTACCGGTAAAGTAGCACTGGTCACCGATAAATTCAAAATAAAATAAGAAAAACGATGTCATGCCAGCGTACGCTGGCATCCAGGAATGAAATACCATGTGTATATTTTAGCAAGCCAACGAAACGGTACGCTATATATCGGGATGACAAATAATTTGCAACGTCGGGTGGATGAACATAAACAAGGATTGATCCCTGGATTTACACAGAAGTACAAAGTGCACATGTTAGTATATTTTGAGGAATATACCGACCCGAGGGATGCAATAGCAAGAGAGAAACAGTTAAAGTGGTGGAAGCGCAGCTGGAAATTGGAGTTAATAGAATCTTTTAATCCTCTATGGAAAGATTTAACTTTTGAATTATAATGTTCTGGATTCCGGCGTTTGCCGGAATGACATTTATTTCTTATTTATCTATGACAAACTATAATCTTACCGGTAAAGTAGCACTGGTCACCGGCGGTTCCCGCGGTATTGGACGGTCCATTGTCCTTCACCTTGCCAATTCCGGAGCGGATGTGGCATTCACCTACCGCAGCAAAGTGGACGAGGCCAATGCACTGGTTGCTGAACTTCAGGCAATGGGCCGCAAAGCAGCAGCGTATCAATCCGACGCGGCGAATACAACGCAAGCAAACGAAGTTGTGCAGAATGTGATTAAAGACTTCAGCCGTATCGATATTCTTGTGAACAACGCCGGTATGACGAAGGACGGACTGTTGATGCGGATGAGCGAACAGGATTGGGATGATGTTATTGATACGAACCTGAAAGGGGTCTTCAATTTCACTAAAGCGACGTGTCGGCAGATGATGAGCCAGCAATC
>JBAYJG010000301.1:0-2895 GCA_041665225.1 Bacteroidota bacterium | reverse complement strand
GGGTGCCGCCCGGGAAGCGACATTTGCTGTGTTTGCCGAACCGATATACTTCTTTACGCTCGGAAGTCTGGCATTCATTACCGGATACACTTCCATTTACGATATTTACCATTCCATTCATTTGGACAATCCAACATCCATCGTCTTTATCATCGTCAGTTCTATCTCGGCCTTCTTCCTGATGGTAACGGAATGTTCCCGCATGCCGGTAGATGATCCGACGACACACCTGGAACTGACCATGATCCACGAAGTGATGATCCTCGATAATTCCGGCATCGATCTGTTCCTCTATCAGTATTCCAGTTATATCAAACTGATGGTGTATGCTGTGTATGAAGCGTCATTCTTCAATCCATTCAGCATGGAGAATCACTGGCTCGGATTCTCGATCTTCCTTGTTGTACTAGTACTGCTCTCGAGTTTGGTGGCGTGGGTGGAGACGATGATCGCGCGGTTCAAGATGAAAGTAATCCCACAGTACCTGTTATTCGCCACCGCAATAGGAATTTTAAATTTGCTTATTTACACATTCGTCCGTCATTAAGAAGAGAATTGTATGGAAAATGTCCTCAGTATTTTATTTTGTCTCACGCTCCTGTATCTGGTGGTGACATCCCGGATTAAGACCTATGTCTCCATCCTTCGGATGCAGGGGGTGCTGCTTTCGATCATCATGGTGTTTCCGTTCCTCGACCATCTGTCGGTGCATATCCTCATCATCCCGGTGATGTCGTTCATCATTAAGTCGATTGTCATCCCCCGCTTCATCGATAAGATCGTCATCGAGCTGGATGTGAAACGGATTGTGGAACCAAGTATCCAGCCGTTCAACTTTTTGCTGTTGACAGTCGCGTCGATGTCCGCGATTTTCGTCGCATCGCATGTTCTTTCCGGTTTCACGCCGATCGAACCGATTCCGTTTGCATCGGCTTTTTCGGCGATGATCACCGGAATTTATCTCATCATTTTCAGGAAAAAACTGATCGTACATGTCGTAGGATTCCTTATCCTGGAAAACGGCATCTTTCTATTCGGAACATCCGTTGCGGCAGAAATGCCCACACTGGTGGAACTCGGCGCCATGCTGGATGTTTTTGTCGTGGTGTTCCTGATGGGTATCGCGATCAATAAGATCAGTTCGACATTTGCAAAACAGGATGTGTCCGTCCTTGGGAGGTTAAAAGATTAATGACTGAACTAATTTTTCTCGCCGGCCTTCCGCTGGCAGGTGTTGCGGTCAATTACCTCGTGAAAGACAGAAGGGTGCAGTATTTGGTCTCGCTCGTGATCGCGCTTCTGCATTTGGCCGCATCGTATGCGATCTTTACCGGGATAGTCCATCCGGAAGAGAATGACTTCATCCGCTATGATGCACTAACCAGATTATTCTTGCTCGTTCTTTCGCACGTGTACTTCTGGGTGGTGCTTGTTTCGTATTCCTATCTCAACCGCTCAGCACTGGTGAATGAAGAAAAGAGCAAATTGCTCTATTTTATGATGCTGAACTTATATCTGCTTGCCAACACACTGGCATTGATCAGCAATCATCTTGGTTTATTCTGGGTCGCATCGGAAACCACGACGTTGAGCGTTGCGCCGCTGGTCTATTATTACCGGGATGAAGAATCCCTGGAAGCGATGTGGAAATATCTCTTCTTGGTCTCTGTCGGTATTGCCTTTGCGTTCATCGGTTTTCTCTTCCTCTCCCTCTCGGCTAGCGGAACCATTCTTTCAGGGCAACAGTTGTTGATTTCCTCCTACTCTCAAAATGCTTTGGTATTGAATCCGATCTGGCTCAAAGCAAGTTTCATTTTTGTCTTTGTGGGATTGAGCACGAAGATTGGCATTGCACCGATGCACCCCGGCGATATCGACGCCACGAGCAACGCTCCAAGTCCTGCTGCTGCTCTGATGTCCGGTTCTCTTCGGGGAACTGCGCTCCTCGGGCTGTTGCGCGTATATCAAATCATGGTCCCGACGGTCACAGCGGACTTTGCGCGGACGATCATGATCATCGGCGGAATGTTCTCCCTGTTCGTTGCGTTCGTCTTCATGTTCAAGGTCGTCAATTACAAGCGGATGCTCGCGTATTCCAGTGTTGAGCATCTCGGTTTAATCACGCTCGGTATCGGTACCGGTGGCATTGCGTTTGTCGGAGCAATGCTGCATATGGTGTACAATTCACTGACGAAGGTTGTTCTCTTCCTGAACGCCGGCAATATCCACCGCACTTATCGGTCCCGTGAAGTGACTTCCGTGTGGGATGTACTCAATACCATGCCGTGGACCGGCTGGCTTTTCCTGATTGGATTCTTTGCCATCGTGGCGATGCCGCCGTTCGGTATCTTCTTCAGCGAACTGATGATTTTTCAGGGATTGATGGCGAAACCATTTCTGCTGGCGGCAGTCATGTTCTTCCTCTTCTTCATTTTCGTAGGGATGAGCAAAACAGTGTTCCAGATGCTTTATACGGCACCGCCGAAAGACCATAAGCCTCTTGCCGCAGAAAAATTCGATATCGTGCATGTCGCTTCCCTGACGCTGCTGACGCTGCTGATCGTGCTCGGGTTATTCATGCCGACACAGCTGTATGATACTGTCATTCAAATTTCAAAGGATTTTGGAATCACATTATGAATACACTTACCGTTCAAAATCATCAGCCGTTCCGCATCAAAGATATTCCTATCGTCAAGGTACAGGAATTTGAAGGAACACTGCGCGATGCAATGCTGACCCATGCGAGAATGATCGGACTCTTCGGGTTGGAAACATCTCAACCGGACACCACGGTGATTGCTGTGCTCAGCAATCCATCGACATCATCGCTGCATCTTGTCGGTACTCAATTTTCCGCAGCGAACAGAACATTCAACAGCCTTGCCGGCGTCC
>JBAYJG010000300.1:0-2900 GCA_041665225.1 Bacteroidota bacterium | reverse complement strand
TCGGCAGTGCCAGCGTTTGAATTGTCATAACAAACCGGTTGAGCATTATTCCCGAGCAGACCATCAATCCGGCGCCGAAGAGTAGTTTTCTGTTTTCCCGCAGACGTCTGCTCAGCAAAACGAGAGCAGGAAGGAGGCCGAGTACCACAATTTCTGTAAAGAGAATCCACGAACCGAATGAACGGGTGGCATAGAATTCAAATGCCGGGAATCCTGTCGAGGGCGATGTGCTGTTTATCCAGATCAGCGTATCGATCGATTTCAGCATTACATAAACAATGAGCATTGTGCCGGACACTTTACCGAGGAATTTGTACACTTCGGGCTTTACCAGCCGTTTCTGTGTCACTTTTTCTACCAGCCACGTCGTCAGCATTATAAAACTCGGTCCGGCAGCGGCCGCAGAGATAACAAAAAGGAAGAATGTCGACGGCCAGATACCAAGTTCTTCGCGGAATGCGAAAGGACGTCCTCGCAGCACGCCGAACAATCCTCCGAGCGAACCTTGATGGAAGAACGACAGGAATGTTCCGATACCCGCCAGCACCGGCATTAATTTATGAAGCTGGAATTCGAACACCAGGAATTTCGGAATCTGCCGCAACTGCCTGTTCTTTAATACGATCGGAACGTATTCGATCAACAAGACAATTAAATAGCAGGTGAGACAGAAGGTCACTTCCGTTAACATGGAATGGGTGTTCGGGTGCCAGAATGTAAACCATGCCCGCAACGGCTGACCGACATCCACCATCAATACCAACACTGCTCCGCTGTAGCAGATCAGACCGATAACAACGGCGCTGTTGATCACCGCCTTTAATTCTTTACGGCGTAAAATATAAAGAAGAAATCCGGTAAAGAATGCACCGGCGCCGAGAGCGATGATCGTGAGATCGAGGTAGATCCACAGACCGAACGCAAACCGGTTGTCCATGTTTGTATGGAACAAACCCTCCGCAAGACAAAGATAAATGGCATAGAGTCCAACCGAGAGTAAAGCAAACCAGGGAAGAATCCATGCAAGAAACTTTACGAATGATGTGCGTTGAACGCCTCGTGGTTGCAAGATTTTGTCGAAGTTATCCACGGAATTCCTCCTGTTGCGAACGAGTCAATGCTTTTTCCGCCATAGCCTGAACCCATTTCTTTTGTGAGTGATAATACACTTTCGGTTCCGTTCCAAGTCGTGACAGGAATCGGAACGTTCCTTCGGCTTTCGAAAGGATGGCAACACTGCTCGCTTCATCATTCAGATCGCCGAATGTGATGGCACCGTTCGGGCACGATTCGACGCAGGCGGGAACATAATCCGCCGGATCAATCTCATTACTCCCTTTGGAGGCTGCTTTTTCCTGCGCTGCATGGAGACGGCCGTGACAGAAATTGCATTTTTCCACGACTCCGCGCATACGGGGGGCAACATCAGGATTGAGTTGCTGTTTCATGCCGTCGGTCCATTCCGGATCACGCCAATTAAAATACCGTGCATGATACGGACAGGCGGTCATGCAGTATCTGCAACCGAGACAGCGCTGCGGAATCTGACCGACAATTCCGGTTGTCGGATCGATATCCACTGCATTCTGCGGACACACGGTGATGCATGGTGTTTCATTCTCACATTGCTGGCACATGATAGGAATGAAGACCGAATCGTTCTTCGGGAATTGAGCGTTGTTCGACACTTCGGTGACGTTCATCCATGTGATGCCGTTTCGCTTTGTCGCAGTTTGGTGAGCGGGAGGGACATTATTCTCGACCGCACACGCCACAGCGCAGGCGCCGCACCCGTTGCATTTGTCGAGGTCTATCACCATTCCGAATTTTGATATCTTTTTAGTTCTGGTTTCCATCGTTTATGCTTTCAGAATTTGTACCGGGGTAGTTCTCCATGTTCCGTCGTCGTGGATTGCACAAAGGTTCATTATCGTTTCGCCGGAAGGGTGCCGGGAAATCTGTATTCCATTTCGTGTCGGACCGACAACCGCTTCGATGACACCGGGACGGACTGATGTGGTAATTTTGATCATGACAGTCATCGAGCCGGCGGACGTCGTGAGTGTGACAGGAATTTCCGGAGCAAGGCCGTATTCTTTTGCCGTGACCGGATTAACGAGAATCGTTCCGTGATCAGCACGCAATTCCGTTTCCTGAAAAATCTTGCTGAGTATCGGAGAAATTTGCGATGCGGAGGTTGCACCACGCCAACCGAACGGAACCAGTTGAAGTCCTTCAACCGGTTGAAGAGTTGATCGAGATGGTCGGAGTCCGGCGGTGAATGTTTTCGGTCCAGATGCATTTATCGGATCGTCGTACCATACTGCACCGTTTTTCAATATCGTCCAGAAACTTTCTTCGTCGGAGATGTCTGTCATCGATGTAAGGCTGAGATCAGCATACGTCAATACATTTCCTTTACGATGCTTGTATATTGCCGCAGATTTTGCTCTTACGAGATCGTCCATAGTCGGCACGTTCATCACGTCGCCCATGTGGTGAGCTATTTGGCGAATGAAGTCAATCGATTCGACCGTTCCTTCCGGCCGCGGAAGTAACGGTGCGGAGAGTGCGAATGTCGGGAAAATACTGCCGGACGCTGTGGGAATATCGGACAGTGATTCAAAGCATGTCGGTCCGGGAATAAGATAATCTGCATGAGCGGCGATGTTGTTCAGCATTGGGGAGAGCGACACTGCAGTACTCTTTTCCGGATGGAGTTTTTTTGCGATGAGCTGCCAGGGAACATCATACCCTGATTCAGCTCCATCAATGATTAATACTTCGATCGATCCGTCGGGAATCTCGTTCCAACGGATGTTGCCAGGCTGTGTTGCATAACCGGGCGTTTCGTTCCGTTCCATGATGCCACCTGTGATTCCGACGCTGCCCACCAGCAG
>JBAYJG010000299.1:0-2901 GCA_041665225.1 Bacteroidota bacterium | reverse complement strand
GTAGGCGCTTGCGCCCACCGTGATGAGTTTCGGCTTTTCCCGTTTTGCCACATCTTCCACTTCGTTGTAATCGATATACCCGGTATTTTTATCCACGCCGTAGGCGGAGAAATTGTAAAGCTGTCCCGAAAAGTTCACCGATGCGCCGTGGGTTAAATGTCCGCCATGGGAAAGATTCATGCCCAGGACTTTGTCGCCCGGTTTGATGAACGTGAAATAGACCGCCATATTTGCCTGCGAACCGGAATGCGGCTGCACGTTCGCATATTCGGCGCCGAACAATTGTTTCACGCGGTCGCGCGCGATATTTTCCACCACATCCACAAATTCACATCCGCCGTAATACCGCTTGCCGGGATATCCTTCGGCATATTTGTTCGTCAGCACCGATCCGGCTGCTTCCAGCACGGCAGTGGAGACAAAATTTTCTGAAGCGATCAATTCCAGCTTCGTGTTCTGCCGGTTCTGTTCATGTTTGATCGCGGCATAGATTTCGGGATCGTATTGGTTGATGCTGCTCATAATTACCGTCCGGTTAATGAATGGATTTTTTCAACTCTGCGGGTATGTCTGCCCGCCTCAAAATTCGTCTGGAGAAACACTTTAATCATCTCTTCTGCCACGCCCCAACCGACCAGCCGTTCGCCGAAGCAGAGCACATTGGCGTTGTTATGACGGCGGGAGAGTTCTGCTGCTGTTACGGATTCACACGCCGCGGCGCGGACCCCTTTATGTTTGTTGGCAACGATAGAAACGCCAATACCGGAGCCGCAGACAAAAATCCCTTGATCGCACGCTCCGGTAGAGATTGCTTCGGACGCTGCATGGGCGAAATCGGGATAATCCACGGAATCGGTTGTCATCGTGCCGAAATCCTTGAACTCAATGTTCATCTGCTTCAGGAGCGCTTTTACCTTCTCCTTATAATGGAAACCCGCATGGTCGCTGGCAATGGCAAGCATAGGCTGTTATTCGATTGGTGGTTGAATGAACATCAGTTCGGAGGCCGAAACGGCCACGGTGAACCGGATGATGGAATCTTTGATCAGGGAAGACGAAGTCGTTCCGCGAATGCCGTATTCCAGCGAACAATGCATGCGTGTTTCCATGCTGATCGGTATACTTAATCCTGACGAGATGAACAGTTCATTGATCGATTCGCCGTTCAATGTGAGATTGGTCGTATGGAAATATCCGCCGAAACGGTACGACAAGCGTTTGATGAATTCGTCGCTGATGAAATCCGACGCCGGCAGGAATTCCACGCCTGCACCGAGCCGGAAACTGTTTTGAAACGACGTCGTTACCCCGGGCATTGAAAAGCTGCCCCAGTTCTGGAAATGCACATCAGCCGCATAGATTGTCTTGTTCTTTGTATAGGAAAGTCCTGCTGAAAGTCCGAACGGAAGCGTGACGGATTGCGTCTGCGACAGTGTGTCCTGGTTCGTTGCGAAACTCCGCAGCGCCTGCTCGTCAAAATTGAGGGATGATCCGGTGAAGAGTGTCACACCCAGATTCATCTGCTTGGTGTCGGAATATCCCAGCGCTTTATCGATGCCGGTATAGATTCCGCCGAAGGTGAAACCGATTCCGCTCACGGAATTGGTTTGATGGTACGCGCCGCCGAAATTATTTCCGGTAAGAAAGGTGATCGTCTGATCGCGATAGATCGAGCCGAACAGATAGTGTGCGGTCATCCCGACCATAAGATCCGATGCGGCTGCATACGAAAGACCTATCTGTGCGGAGTTGATTCCTCCGCGTCCATCGAACGTTTGCACAACACTGTTTCCCGCTGCGGTGCTGCTGATCTGCTGTTCGTACGCTACCGAAGAGTAGGGCAGGATGCCGAGTGTCATCACCATTTTTTTCCGCTCGTAGAAGGGAAACGCCAGAGCGGCGGAGTTGATATTCCCGGTGCCGAAAACCGAAGAGCCGGAAGCGTCTTCGGACGTATAGTTTCTGAATTGATACGTTGCGGAAAGCAGCGTGCGTGAAATGTATGCGGAGGATGCTGGATTCGATAAATTGATGTGGTTGTCACCGAACAACGCAAGCCCCGTATTTCCCATGCCGATATTCTTACCGCTCATGAATGTGTTGAGCTCCCCGACGCCGTACCGTGAATAGATCGATCCTTTGCCGGCAAAAGCGAACGACACCAAGAACAAGAGAACAGAGATTTTCTTCATAAATTATTTTTTAGAGTAAATGACTTTCAGTTTCGGACGCTTGCTGATGTCGCTGCTGGACGAAGGGAAGAATACCGCTTTTTCTGCGGTGCTGTATTCTACACCCCAGCGTAATGTCAACCCAAAATTCGGATTCACATACCGAACCCAGCGGTCGGCGATCATTGTCAGATTAAACGAATAGACCGGGGACATGCCGGAGTCGACTGCCGTTCTGTATCCGTATGCGTAGATCGTTGAATCGGACTTGTCTACCGTCGTGCCCGACATGCCGATCAACGCGATGACCGTATCGGGAGAATATCCGTAGATCGAACTTGCAGTCGTATCCAGCGTCAATTGCAGCGTCGCATTGTTGATGATCGGTGTATTCTTAAACGAAGCCGTGTTGAAATAGATTTTCGAACGGATGCCGAATGCGCCTCGAACAATCAATGGTGAAAACGTTGACGCACCGGTATATTTCGATGCATACGTGTCCTCGCCTGTTGCGAAGGTCAAAGAATCTTTCCTTCCGTTCCTGGTAAATCGGACGAATAGCTGCGGCGAATAATTTTCGTAATTGCTGAATGTGCTGAAACCGATAACTCCCGTAGTGACTCCCGACTGCGCTTGAACTGCCATACCGTAAAAATCCTGTTTCGTGGTGTCAAGGTAGGAATCAGCCCATTTTCGTACTTCAATGGTATCCAACAATGTTCTTACGGTG
>JBAYJG010000298.1:0-2975 GCA_041665225.1 Bacteroidota bacterium | reverse complement strand
TTATTTCAAAAAATACTGTAACAGTTCCCGCAAATGCGTTTGGCGGAGCCGCAGGTATTGCCGTGTGGGGTAATTCTCCTGCAAGACCTCAGAAAGCAATAATTGAGAATAATATTATTGAATCAAACAACGTCTTTCCAACAACATCAACCAGTAAGACCGAAGTAGGCGGCATCGGTGTATGGGAGGGATATTGCAGGATCACATATAACCTCATAAGGAACAACACTGTTCAATGGCTTCATCAATCAGCATCATGCACGGGTGGCGGCATATTGGTGGATTCTGAATCGGGCGGTAACGATTCGATGATCGTCATCGGCAACATTGTGGTCGGAAACAAAGCGCGCCAGGGAGGTGGCATCACGGTCGCTGGCAACGGGACCCGTGCACTAATCCACGGCAATACCGTCATCGGCAATACCGGTGACTATGCGGGTGGAGGAATCTTCCTTTTTTATCAGTTGGTAAATGCAAAAGTAACGAACAACTATATTTCAGGAAACACTTCTCCTCAAGGTGGTGGCATCAGAATAGATCAGACGGGGTCATGCTATATCGCCAATAATATCATCACTCAAAATACAGCGAGCATATCTGGAGGCGGTCTAAACCTCATTTCTTCATCCAATATTCAATTGGTCAATAACACCATTGTCGGGAATAGCAATTATGGAGTTGAGGCAGTCACCGTTGCATACGCGCAAGCATTAAATAATATCATTTGGAACAATACACCATCTCCAATGGCCGGTACTATATACTCATTAAATAATTTAACAACCGATCCAAAATTTACACCAAACGATTCGCTCTTTCATCTTTCAGCAACAAGTCCGGCTATTGGCGCGGGTAGTAATTTCGCAACAGTTGGTGATGTTCAACTTACCGCACCCGTAATAGATTATTCTGGTTCTTCTCGTCCGAACCCCTCCTGGAGCAATCCCGATCTCGGAGCGATGGAATCTGCACAAGCATTCCCTGGCGGTAATGCAATTCGTGTTCCGCAGGATCAAACTACAATTCAAAAAGGAATTAACACTGCACAGAATGGCGATGTTGTTCTTGTTTCGGAAGGAACATATAAAGAAAATCTTGTCATCAATAAAAAAATTACTGTGGCTAGTCAATTCTTTGTGGACAAAGATACATCTCATATTTCAAAGACAATCATTGATGGAAGCACACCGAGTAATTCAGATTCGATGTCCGTTGTTACGATCGATGGAGCCACCGACACAACAACTGTAGTCAGCGGATTTACGATTACTGGTGGAAAAGGAAATCGGCGCTTGTCGCTTCCGCCGCAATCATGGTACTGGAGAACCGGCAGCGGTGTTGACATTGCCGGTGGAGGTGCGCGTATTTCACATAATATTATTCGTGCAAATAATAACAATAGCACAACTGATACTATCGGCGGTTCGGTCAGTGTTTGGGATCCATTGAACGTTAATGGCGTGTCCTATGTTATCATCGAGAATAATTTGATTTCAGATAACATACTGACAGGAAATTTTGTTGAATCAGCCGGACTTGCTATCGGACATAATTCCAATATTCGAAACAATACAATAACACGGAATAAAAATTTGGCACCCATTCAGGAAAACGCAACAGGCGGGGGTGTGAGCATTTGGAATGGTGCAGTCTCATTTCTGAATAATAATGTTACTAACAATACAGTTGGCGGCAGGGGTGGCGGTATCCAAGTTTATGGAGGCGTCCTTGGTTCGGTTGTCATGTCTCCATCAGTAACAATGATGAACAATATCATTGTGAATAATGTTGCCGGAACGTATGGCGGCGGTGTCTTTTTGGAGTCGAGTTTGGCTAATCTATATTCTATTAATAATACGATAGCAATGAATGTTGCCGGCATTGAAGGATCCGGAATTAGAGTTAAATTAAATGCAGTATTTAAAGCGCTTAATACAATCCTATGGAATCCGACAGGGATAGAAATCTCTTTTTCCTCCGGTTCTATCAATGCTCAAAATTGTGATATTCGAGGTGGATATGCTGGAACCGGAAATATCAACGTTGATCCGCTTTTCGTTGCAAACGATTCTCTCTATCGACTTACTCCAAGTAGTCCTTGTATCAATAAAGGGATTAATACTGCTACTGTCGGCGGGATTGCTCTTACGGCACCATTCAGCGATTATTTTGGGACCGTTCGTCCGCCCACTTCGACACCTGATCTCGGCGCTTTTGAAGATGGCACATGGACTGGTGTAAAAGAACTTTTTTCAAATCATATTCCGGCTTCATTTGATCTTTCGCAAAACTATCCCAATCCCTTCAATCCATCAACAACAATTCGGTACGCTCTCCCCTCCTCCGCAGAAGTAAAACTCTCCGTGTACGACCTGCTCGGAAGAGAAATTGCAATACTCGTGAACGAAAAACAATCGGCGGGATGGAAGGAAGTTGAATGGAATGCTCACCATGTTTCGAGTGGAATTTATTTTTACAAATTGACAGCGGGAAATTTTGTCGAGACAAAGAAAATGTTGGTAGTGAAATAATTTGCAAAACCTTGCGAAGGTTTAAAACCTTCGCAAGGTTCTACGATCAAACAAAATATTTTGGGGATTGTATGAAACAATTTCTCATAGTTTTACAATTAGTTCTTTTATTCACTCCGTTATCGTTTTCACAAGAACGATGGGATTTTCAATGGGAAGGAAGTGCGAGGGATTGTTACGTTTATCTGCCTCAAAGTCGTGGAGCTCAAGCAGGATTACCGGTTGTTTTTAATCTTTATGGATATGGCGGATCATATAATGAAGCGAAAACATATCATCATTCGCATATTCTCGGTGACAGTGTCGGCTTCATTACCATTTATCCGGATGCGTTTGACAAACGCTGGAATAGCGGTCTCGGCGATAATCCAGATTGGCCAACTCCCAACGTTGATGATGTTGGATTCATTTCTTTGATCATCGATTCACTTATTTCCCGCTACA
>JBAYJG010000297.1:0-3005 GCA_041665225.1 Bacteroidota bacterium | reverse complement strand
TTCGTTCTGCCGTATTTTCGTTTCTCTGCTATCATATTGTTTGGTTAATAAATCATTGTGAAACTGCGGGGTGTAGAACATTGCCCCCCGGATCATTGTGCGGGAACAAGATACAAAATTTTTTGGGAAATTTTAACTACTTCAGACTCATCAATCGGCAATGTATGATATTCACCGTTTTTCCAAAACGGAGTTTGGTCCGAATAATGATCGTGCATCGGCTGACCGGACTGTCCGGAAGGAATCACAGAAAGCGCTCCATTCACATTCCCAAAATCGACGATTGATCTCATGGAAGGGCCGAGCGTCATTTCGTACGGACTCGCGAGACGGTATTCGCCGTTATTCACCGTCGTACCCGAACCACCCACCTCGAACGGGCCGATATTCATGATCGACTGCAAGACGGTAATGTCGCCGAACGGATGTTTCAACGTCAGTGTATGTAATCTTCCCCATCGCCATTCTTTCATTTGACCGCCAAGTTGCGCAGCAAGATCGTTCAGCGCATCCATTAGACTTTTGCGGATTATCTCGTCACGTGTTTCTATTCCCGGTGTATTCACATTATCAAACCATGCCGAGCTGGTATCGCTTAGCAAGGAGAGCGTAACGCGGTATGGCATATTGGCGAGAACAATATATTGTCCAAAGAGCTCTTTCCCCATCTCATCCTGGAATGTATTGATGAGGAGATGGTGGAAAAAAACCTCGAATATCGTGGCAGGCACATCATCTTTTCCACATTGAAAATTCCAGTTGCGGAAATAATTAACCGCTGTTTCCGTCTTCGGATCCGTCGCAGGAGCCTGCCGGAACGCAGAGAGAATGTACGGCGTCATCTCTTTTGCAAAATGCGAATAGGTGTCGTTTTGCAGTCGTTTGAAATCGCTGACATCGAAGAGTGACTTGGACTGGAGCACTTCGCGGATCCGTTGGATGCGCGAAGGGGGTTCCCACAAATTGGAAATATGATAGCCTGCATCCTTCGTCGTCTTATTGTTTGCCGTGGCGATAAAACCTTCGGGAGGATTGTAGAGCGACGGCAGCTGTTCGAACGAAATGAATCCCTGCCATTCATGCTCTCCGGTCCACCCCGCAAACGGCAGCGTCGGATTTGCGTTGTTGCGTTTCGGCAGACGCACACCGGGATGATAGCCAATATTCCCTTGATTGTCGGCGTAAACAAAATTCTGTCCCGGCACGGTAAATTCCCTGACGCCATTCAAGAAACTCTGCCAGTCGTGGGACAAGTTCACAAGATAGATGGCATATAATTCATCACTCATCTCGAACCCGGTCCATTTCATTGTAATAAAGTCCGACGAAGAAATATTTTCGAGCGGATAGATCTCGTTCACTGCCGGTCCGTGTACTGTTTTCCGGATGACGAACGGAACTTCGGCTGAATCCTTCACCCGCACCGTATCATAAATGATCTCAATATCCTTCCATTCATTTTTGAACAGGTACTTGTCCGCTCCGAGTGAATCGGTTTTCTCAAAATAAAAATCCGCATCATCCGCCATCACATTGGTGAATCCCCAGGCAACATTCGTGTTATGGCCGAGGATCACCAGCGGTGTTCCGGGAAGCGACATGCCGGCAACATTCATACCGCCGCCGGTTAAATGGACCTCGTACCATTTTGCCGGAAGCGACAATCCGAGATGAGGATCGTTGGCGAGCATTGCCTTGCCGCTCGCAGATTTTTGCGGGCTCACCGCCCACGCATTGCTGCCGATGTGTGTGCCGGTCGTTCCGAAGAATTGTTTGAACTGTTCGTGTAATGACGCAAACTGCCGCAGTCCGTGCAGATGCTGCAGATCTGCTGCTCGATCCACGATCACGGGACCGTTTTCCGGGTACGTCGGAAAGACCATCCGCGCTTTTTCTTCGCCGAGTTTCGCCACCAGTTCTCCGAGCACAACATCCACATGCCAGGAAATATTCAGTTCCCACGCCATCAGCCGTGCGATCATCAGGCTGTGGACTGGCTTCCATTCTTCCGGTTCATAATTGAGCATATCAAATTCGATCGGATATTTCCCTTTGTGGGTACTGATAAATTCATTGATGCCGTCAGCATACGCTTGCAAAATCTCTTTCGACTCGGGACGCAACTGCTGTTCAAGCTCTTTGGCGATCCGTTCAAATCCGACAGTTTTCAGCATTTTGTCGAATTTGACCGTCGATGAACCAAGGACTTCGGAAAGCCTTCCCTCGCCTGCACGCCGCGTCAAATCCATTTGCCATAAACGATCTTGTGCGTGCACGTACCCTTGGGCGAAAAAAAGATCATATTCATTTTGTGCGTTGATATGTGGAACTCCGAACTCATCCCGGTAAATTTTTACAGGTTGATGGAGTCCGGAAACGGTTAGTTCTCCATCCACATCCGGATAGGATTTTGTCACGAGGTGTCGCAGGATAAAAAAGAGCGCAATCACAATCACGCAAAGTGAAAGGCCTGCACCGATGATGATTTTACTTTTTCTCATAGGTCATTGTACTTCAGCAATGGAAAAATGTTGTTATAAAGGGATGTATTTCAGGAACGGCAGACAAAAAACTATCGGCAGGATAATACCAAAAATTCGTGTAATGAACAAAATACTTTTCATTGGAAAATCTGTCTCTTTTTTGTAACTTTGTGGAGTAGTGATCGGAATGTAGCGCAGCTCCCAACGGGATCCCTTCGGGACCGGCTAGCGCACTACCAGACAGATGTATTTTCTCTATATAATCTATAGTCAGTCAAAAGACAAATATTATATCGGGCAATCAATTGATTTTGATTGCCGATTCAAAAGGCATAATAGTAAAAGAGTTGCATCAACAAAATTTGGAGCACCCTGGATTTTAGTATATTGTGAACAATTTCAAACCCGTAAAGAAGCATTTACTCGGGAAGTTTTTCTAAAATCCCCTTCAGGTTGGTTGACTCTAAAAGAAATTAAAGAAACACATCGGAATGTAGCGCAGCTCCCAACGGGATCCCTTCG
>JBAYJG010000296.1:0-3043 GCA_041665225.1 Bacteroidota bacterium | reverse complement strand
ATTCGCTTTGCAAAGGTAAGAAGTATCAAGACTGTCTTATCTTAATTGACTTTTGCGAAAAAAAACCATGTGATCACTATTTCTTTGATTCAATTTTTCGAATATATAAAAAGAGCGATATCACCAAAAATGTAATAATGAATGTCGTGACTCCCAATCCTTTTCGCCGGAAATAATATTCGTCGATCGAACGCAGGGCTTCACCCTGAACGAATTCCGCAACGATAATACCGCTCGATACCACGTCCCGAAATTTTCCTTCGTCAAACGAATGGACCAATGTTCTCGATTGGAGTCTCGCTTGATGTGCATCCCGCAATTTGAACTTCGCCTCTGTGACTTCCATCCCCTTTTGCTCCGCATCGGCGATCAACTTTTCTGCAGACAATTGTTGATCGGTCAAACTATCGATTAACATGCGCATTGTTTTTGCAACGTAAAATCCTTTGGTATTTTCCGATTCACTATGACAACGAATGCAAACGGCTTTCCCGGATATGCCAACCAATTCGTCTGTCGCGTGCAGGATCTCATGATTGCTGTGGCACGTTTCACACTCCGGTAAATTCTTTTTATCGAATGCCTTCTTATGGGGACTGGCGGAAAATAGCTCGGCATTCAGCGCATGGCATGTGCCGCACACTTTTGATATTGATTGTACGCCGGGTGGTACCGCACCGTGATTTCCATGACAATCATTGCATGCTGGCGCCGACAGATCCTTCTTTACCATCAATGCTTGACCATGGACACTCTTTTGGTATTTCTCAAATTGGTCGACCGGGATATTGTATCCTTTCATGTACCCTTGATCGCTGTGACATTTCGC
This sequence comes from Bacteroidota bacterium, assembly GCA_041665225.1. Lineage (GTDB taxonomy): Bacteria > Bacteroidota > Ignavibacteria > UBA10030 > UBA8401 > UBA8401. The sequence continues at coordinate 2,214 of JBAYJG010000296.1, read as the reverse complement.
GCACGTCGACGGAAGATTTGCCGGATAGATAGATGATCGTGTGTCATTCACCGAACGAATGCCATGGCTGCCGTGACAACTTGCACATTCCGCAACCTTAACATCTCCCTTCACATGTTTCATACCGTGAACGCTTGTCTTGTATTTTTCCATTTGGTCGATTGGGAGCGAAGGATTATATGATCTCATAAACTTTGCATCGGAATGACACTGGGAACACAATTTTGTGACATTCAATGGGTAGACCGGCGACGACGGAGATTGAGCACTCACGATACCATGGGATCCGTGGCACGTCGTGCATTGAGCGATGTGTTCTTTTCCTGTAAATGATGTTTTCGCATGAACACTCTTCTGCAATTCATCCCATTGATCGGTCGGCAGCGTTGATCCATATCTCTTCATTGTCTCCGCGGAACTATGACACTGCGAACAGGCGGACGAGATGGCGTCTCCCCTCGGCACACCGGTATACCCTTCCTTTTTGCTCATCGCAATGTCCATATCGTCCGATGTTGCATTACCGCCATGACAGGCTGCGCAGGAAATACCTTTTTTGAAATGAATATCCTTGGCAAATTTTTGCGATGGAGTATCCCCCATACCGGAATGGCACGCATAACATTGATCATCAGCAATGAGAATGCCACACACAACCACCATCACAACAACGATCGGGAAAATTCTCTTCGTTATATTCATGCGAACCATCCTACAATTGTAAGGGTGATAATAAACATCACGACAAACAAGCCAAAATAACTGACCTTCCGATTCATTTTGCCTTCCGCACTGTCTTTGTCCCATAATGGTACCGTCATCCACAACAGACCTCCAATTCCAAACATCAATATCCCGAACAATTCACCGTCAATAAATAAGACATGTCCCGGTATGTATTTCAACGTTTGGAACATGAAGAGGAAATACCATTCCGGTTTTATCCCTGCCGGAGCGGGCAAAAACGGATCCGCCTTATTACCGAGTTCCCACGGGAAATACACAGCGAGAATTGCCAAGACATTCAGGACGATCAACCACAACAAGAGATCGCGCAGAACAAAATTGGGAAAGAACGGCATCTTCTTGATCTCTTCTTCTTTGAGATGCTGCATATGCAGCGGCGTGCTCATCCCCTGCAGTTGCACGAATAATAAATGAACGCCAAGAACAATGCTAAAGAGGGCAGGAAGGATCGCAACATGCAGACCGAAAAATCTCGACAGCGTCGCACCGGTCACATCTTCACCGCCGCGTAAAAATATCAGCATCGGTTCTCCGATGATGGGTATGACGCCGGCGATATCCGTTCCTACTTTTGTCGCAAAATACGACACTTCGTTCCATGGAAGAAGATATCCGCTAAATCCAAATGTTAGAGCGATGAAGAACATCGCCATCCCCGTGAACCATGTCAACTCCCGCGGCTTTCGATACGCGCGTTCGAAGTACACGCTGAACATATGTATCATAACGGCAAGGATGAAGAGGTTCGCTGCCCAGCTATGGACCGATCGAATGAGCCAGCCGAACTGAACCTTCGACATGATGAATTGTATGCTCTCGAAAGCCTGTTCTTCACCGCTTTTGTAATACATCAACAAGAGAATTCCCGATACAACCTGTACGATAAACAGGAAGAGCGATACACCGCCAAAATAGTACCATACCGAATGCCGGTGGACGGGAACATACTTCTTGTTCATAAACTCCACTGCTTCCGCGAGATGATAGCGCTCATCGAGCCAGTGATAAATTTTTGAAATGAATATGCTCATCTTCCCGGACCTTTCGATTAGGATGTATGGATCAATACATCATCGCCTTGAAGAGTGACTTCATAGATATCGAGCGGCCGCGGGGGCGGACCTGAGACATTCCTACCGTTAAGATCATATTTACCATTATGGCATGCGCACCAGATCAATCCGAAATCACTGCGGTATTGGACTGTGCAATCGAGATGGGTGCATGTAGCAGAAAACGCTTTGAATTCCCCTTTGGTGTTGCGTACAAGGAGGCCCGGTTTGGAGCCACATTTAATGATCGTGCCGGCGTCGTTTGCAAAGTCGGCAATCTTTCCCGCTTTAACGCTTTTCACAACCACTTCGGCTTGTATGGGAGGTCTCAGGTATGATACAACAGGATAGATGACCGCTGCCAGCCAGGCTAAGACTCCGCCGAACAACGCAAACTTCAGAAAATCTCTTTTGT
>JBAYJG010000295.1:0-3044 GCA_041665225.1 Bacteroidota bacterium | reverse complement strand
GTATCATTGAGAAAAAAAATATTTCTGGTTGGCGACAGGATCCTGATTGAACCGGACAAGGGACAGGAGAAAACTCCTCACGGGCTTTATCTGCCCCCCGGTGTGAAAGAGAAGGATAAGGTGCAGGCGGGATATATCATAAAAATCGGTCCTGGATATCCAGTAGTCAATCCGAATTTCATCGATCAGGAGTCGTGGTCAACACCGAAGGATCCGGTGAAGTACATACCGTTGCAGGCGGAAGAAGGGGATTACGCGTTATTTCTCCGCGATGCGGCTATCGAGATCGAATTCGAAGGAAAGCAATACCTGATCGTCCAGCAGTCGCATTTACTGATGCTGATCCGGCCGGATACACTGGCGGAATTCGGATTGAGACAGAGCGGAGAGTGACCGGCGCATGACCAATGATATCCATGTTTTCAGCGAAGCGAATCTGCACAAACAATTGCAGACGGCACCGTTTACGCAGGGATTTTATACAGTGAAATTCTACACTACCGGTGGGTTACTGGCAAGGACAACAACGGACACTTTGTCTGAGTTCTATCTCTATCCCTCCGGCGGCACACTGCGAGACAGCAATTTCAATCTTGTTTTTTATGATTCGCAATTCGATACGTACCGCGGTTACCAGCCGCCGCACTTGACCCGGAAAACAAAGTGACGCGGTCCAGTTGTAGTTCAGACGCTGACGGAAATTTACTGACATCATAACCTTACCATACTCATGACCGAACCCCATCTCAATTCGCAAGACATTCTTGAAAGCATCTCCGGCGGATTTTTTGCCCTCGATAAACAGTTCAACATCACCTATTGGAATAAAGCAGCGGAAGAGGGGACGTACTGGAAACGGGAAGAGGTAATAGGAAAGAATATCTTCGAAATCTTTCCTAACCTGGAAAAACACGATGTCGGAATAAAATATAAATTGGCACTGGAAACCAATACGTTCCAGACGGCAACAAATCACACGAAAGATGCAAGTCTGGAAAAGTGGTATGATTTCCGGATCTATCCGAATGAGAACGGGCTTTCCGTTTTCCTTACAGACATTACCGAACGGAAAATCGAAGAACGGCAGCGGGATATGCTGTTGGATATCTCCCACGCCATTAATACGGCAAGCCAGCTGGAAGACTTGTGTGCGGAAGTGGTTCGTGTTGTCTCCCGGCGATATGAACTGCCGCAGCAGAATGTGCTGCTCTATTTTCACCGTCCGGCAGACGAACAATTGATCCTGCTCGCGCCGGAGATGCCGTTGACGGATCTGCAAAAGAACCTGTATGCCCTTTCCATTGCGAATAATTCAAATTTTGCAAGTATCGAAGCATTTTCCACCGGAAGCAAGATTGTCACTGCGGATCTTTCGCGGAGCGTACTGTATTCCTTTGCACCGGAAAAAGTGATCACCTCAGAAGTAACGACGCTGGTATCCCTGCCGCTCCGCATTGAGAAAGAAAAACTCGGTGTGTTAGAGATTCTGCTTCATAATTCCAGAGAACTGGTAGAAAAAGAACTCTCGTTTCTGGCCCTCCTTGCCAGCGAAATCACCGTCGGCATCAGTCGCCGCGGATTAATCGACGAACTGCGGGTAAAGAATGTGGATCTGGAGATTCAGCGCGCGCAAACGGTGGAAGCCCATGACAAATTGAAACGGTTCCTGGCCTTTTTCAGTCATGAACTCCGCTCCCCGCTCAATTCCATCATCGGATTTTCGGAATTGATCGCGGAAGAAGGAACAGCGATTACGCAGGATTCGCTGGTACAGTACAATTCCGCCATCAAATCGAGCGGAGAACATCTCCTCCATCTGATCAACGATATTCTCGATCTTTCCAAAATTGAAGCCGGGAAAATGGATCTCCGGTTTGCTCCCGTTGGCATCCGCAATTTGGTGGATGGAGTGAAACAGGCGGTACAGCCGCAGGTGGAAGCCAAAAAATTATCGTTGAGTATCGTCATGGATGAAGAACTGGACGATATCATTGCAGACGGTGTTCGGCTGAAACAGATCCTGTTGAACCTCGTGACGAACGCCATTAAATTCAGCCATTCCGAAGGAAAGGTGATTCTCTCGGCGCTCCGAAAACAGAACGACATCGAATTCTCTGTGCAGGACTTCGGCGTCGGCATCCGCAAGGAGGACATCTCGACATTGTTCCAGCCGTTCCAGCAGACGGACCAGGGAGCAAAGAAGATTGAAGGAACAGGACTTGGACTCTCCATCACAAAAAAACTGACTGAACTGCATGGCGGATCGCTTTTTGTCTTAAGCGAATACGGAGAAGGAAGCACATTCGTTGTCCGGATCCCGATGATGGTGCAGGTGGAGAATGAAGCAGAAAAGGTTTTCAAGAAAATCTCAGATGCAACGGACGGTGGCCGTCAAAAACGCGTCCTTATTGTGGAAGACAAACCGCATGCACGCACATTGTTGCACACCTATCTGACCGAGTCCGGTTACCTTGTTGAAATCGCGGTCAATGGCGTGGAAGCATTGGAAAAGGCAAAATTGTGGAAACCGGATGTGATCACCCTCGACATTTTGATCCCGGTAAAAGATGGCTGGCAAGTGCTTCGTGAACTGAAGGATCATCCGCTTTGCCGTGAGATTCCGGTCATCATCATTTCGATGGTGGACGAACGGAATGTGGGTTTCGGTCTTGGTGCAGTGGAATATTTCGTAAAACCGGTGCAGAAGGATGAACTGATCGCGGCAGTCAAGAAAGTGGAAGGGCGCAGTGCGCAGAACTCGGCGAAGATCCTGGTGATTGACGACGATAAATCAGTGACCGATCTTGTACAGATCATCCTGGAATCGGAAGGATGCACCGTGTTGAAAGCGCATAACGGTAAAGATGGATTGGCGCTGGCGGAAAAAGAGAAACCGGACCTGATTATTCTCGATCTGGTGATGCCGGAGATGTCCGGTTTCAATGTAGCGTATCAACTGAAGCACAATTCGTCCACCTTCACAATCCCGGTAATGATCATGACCTCCATGGAGATCGACGACGAAAAACGCGAGCAGCTGGAAG
>JBAYJG010000294.1:0-3181 GCA_041665225.1 Bacteroidota bacterium | reverse complement strand
TCGATGACAGGATTCCCGCCGGGAATAGTGAATGGAACAATTCACATTAATGATACTGAATCAGCAAAAGCAAGAATTGATTTATTGAATGCCTATAATTTTGCAAAAGGAAAACCGCCAGGAGTTACCATCAGCGGCGGTGCCGATGTGGGTGCGTTATATCCATTAGGAATTCCTCCGGGAACATACACCTCCGGCAGCACAATGTTAATTTCGACCGATCTCGTACTTGACGGCGGCGGAAACGCAAATGCGGTTTGGGTATTCCAAATCGGTTCTTCGCTCACCACGGGAGCAAATGTTACGCTCACCGGTTCGGCGCAGGCAAAGAATGTATTCTGGGTCCCGACAGAAGATGCAACGATTGGTGTTGGAACAATTTTCAACGGCACTATCGTGTCCGGAAGAGATGTTACGGCAGTCACCGGTGCAACAATCAACGGCAGAATATTAGCCGGTGCGATCACTGCAGGTACAATCGCTCTGCAGACGGCAACAGTTAACGTTCCATTGCCATAGTATGTTCCATCTGCCTGTCAACCAATATGCTGACGGGCAGATGTTCATCATAAAATGAATATGAAAATCAAAATTAAATTTTATCAGGAGGTTTGTATGTATCGATCAATAATTCGGAACCAACAAGAGATGCGCAGATGGTTCACGAGAATTATCACGTGCAGTATTATGGTGCTCTTTTTTCAAGGGATCGCACCTGCCCAAGAAATTCTTCGGGAACCGCCGGTCTGGTGGTTTGGTGGAGTTGGAGCGGCAAATTTAAATTTTTATAGCGGAACAACACAGATGCTGAATGTATCGTTTACAACACCGGCTCCATTTCATAAAGGTTTTGGTGCGGGGATCTATCTGGGTGCGTTGCTTGAATATCGACCGGACCCAATGCTCGGTGCGATGCTGCAACTGGCATACGATGACCGGAGAGCAATGTTCTTTGATGTTCCTTGTCCGTGCGGAGAAAATTCCACACTGTCGGCAGCACCAAGTTATGTGTCGATCGAGCCGAGCCTGCGAGTCTCACCGTTTTCAGACGAGTTCTATATTTTTGGTGGACCACGGATTGGTTATAATTTTTCATTCTCATCACCGGATGAGAAGACATTTCTCTATACACAGGAACCCAATCTTGCCGTTCGATCACAATTCAGCGGTATGGAAAAGTTGGTCTTCTCAGGACAAATAGGTGTCGGTTACGATTTTGCACTTACATCTCCGAATGATGAAACACAATGGGAACTCTCTCCATTTATTTCCTACCAGCCGTACTTCGGACAAGATCCGCGTTCGGATGGACATTGGGGCATATCAACTTTGCGTGCAGGTATATCAATTAAATTCGGTAGCGGTGATGTTATTGCTCAGCAGCATGTCAAATCCGCTCCTGTTGTTGCAGAACGCGTCGTTCAATTTTCAATCCGAACGCCAAAGACTGTTCCAGTGAAACGAAGAGTACGCGAAACATTTCCACTCCGCAATTATGTTTTCTTTGATGAAGGATCAAGCGAGATACCGTTCCGATATGAACGGTTAACAAAGAACGAAGCGACTAATTTTAAAGAAGAACAGTTACAGGAGTACCAGCCAAAAAGTCTCGAAGGACGTCCGCTCCGACAAATGACAGTGTATTATAATGTGTTGAATATTGTCGGCGACAGAATGAAGAGAAGTCCCGGCACGACGATTATGCTCAGCGGTGCTTCGGCCAAAGGTGAGGAACATGGTAAAGCACGGGCTGAAGCTGTCAAAACCTATCTCGTTACAATTTTTGGAATCGACAGCTCACGAATATCGACTGAAGGCAGAGAGAAACCTAAAAATCCGTCAGAAATGCCCGGCGGCAAAAAGGAACTTGAACTTCTTAAAGAAGGAGACAGCCGAGTTGATATTGAAAGTGATTCTCCGGAAATGATGATCCAGGTCGGCGGTCCAGCGCATCATTCGCTGAAACCGATCCAGATTATCGCCGTTGTTGAAAATCCTCTGGATGGGCATATCCTGTTCAATGCAATCGGCGCAAAGGAGGCATACTCTTCATGGTCAATAGAGATTACGGACAGCACAGGAAAAATTCAGCGTTTTGGACCATACACACGTGACCGCGAAAACGTTTCCGGAAACGCCGTTCTCGGAAATCAGGCTGAAGGAACATATATGATAACAATACAGGCGCAGACAAAAAGAGGGAGAATGGTTCGAAGAGACACTATGGTGCACCTTGTTCGGAGGGAAATACCGGCAAATGATGTGGTCCGTTATAGAATATTATTTGATTTCGATCAGTCGAAAACAGTTGAGAATTACGAAACATTCATTACGGAAACGATTGTTCCGCTCATCCCGGACAGCGGTATCGTTATTATTCATGGATACACGGATATCATAGGAGAAGAAGAGTACAACGAAAACTTATCCCGTGAACGAGTTCAAAATGCTCGTGATATCATTGAACGCGGAATATCCAAAAGCGGTAAACGCGGAATATCATTTGAAACATTCGGATTTGGTGAAAACACCGAATATGCAGCATTTGACAATTATTTTCCGGAACAACGATTCTATAATAGATCCGTTGTGATCGATATCGTTCCAAATTAGCAGAAACACCCGATCGTGTAGAATACACGATTCGAAGTAACGATAGGGAAGTGTGTTACGGAACACTTCCCGCGAGAAGACTACTCATCCAAATGGTGTAGTTCCTTTTCCATCCCTTTGGCCGATATCCTTCCCTTGGTCTTGTTGCTATGTTGGTTCAGTGAGAAAGATCCATACAGGATCATACAAGCCAACACAAGCACGTTAATGGAGTATTATATGAATACCAAGCTCATCACAAAAATCAACATTCCACAAACCTGGAAGCGTACGTTAAGCATCTCTATTACAGCAGCGGTTCTTATGGCTGCGTTTGTTGGTGGCTGCAAAAAGGAAGATCCGGTGTCAGCTGGTGTCGTAGATCATTCAGCGGTTAATCTTCACTCATCTTCTAACTTTGCAGTCCTTGCAAAATCAGGCGTTTCTGCAACGGGAGTCACTTCCATTGCGGGAGATATTGGCTTGAGTCCGGCCGCAGCATCATACGTAACCGGATTTGGATTGATCATGGATGTCACCAATACTTTTGCAACATCATCGTTAGTCACCGCTTCGGGAAAAATATACG
>JBAYJG010000293.1:0-3218 GCA_041665225.1 Bacteroidota bacterium | reverse complement strand
CAACGAAGTGGAAGATGTGGCAAAACGGGAAAAGCCGAAACTCATCACGGTCGGCGCAAGCGCCTACTCACGCAATATCGATTATAAAAAATTCCGCGAGATTGCCGATAAGGTCGGCGCATTCCTCTTTGCGGACATCGCGCATCCGGCAGGATTGATCGCTGCAGATCTGCTGAACGATCCGATCCCCCACTGCCATGTGGTCACCTCCACAACACACAAGACACTGCGAGGTCCCCGCGGCGGCATCATCCTTGTCGGAAAAGATTATGAAAATCCCTTCGGCATTGTGGCGCCAAAATCGGGTCGGAAGAAAATGATCTCTGAACTGATCGATTCCATGGTCATCCCCGGTGTACAAGGCGGTCCGTTGATGCATGTTATTGCTGCAAAGGCAATCGCCTTCAAGGAAGCGATGGAACCGCAGTTTAAAGTATATGCAAAACAGGTGATCAAGAATGCACAGACGCTTTCGTACCACCTGATGTCCAAAGGATATGCTATCAGCTCCAACGGCACGGACAACCATCTGATGCTGGTGGATCTGCGTAACAAAAATGTTACGGGCAAAGATGCGCAGGAAGCGCTGGATGAAGCAGGTATCACCGTAAACAAGAACGGTGTGCCGTTCGACGACAAGTCGCCCCTCATTACCAGCGGTATCCGCGTCGGCACCGCAGCGCTCACTACGCGGGGAATGAAAGAGAACGAAATGAAGACGGTCGGCGATCTGATCGACGAAGTGCTGCAGAACGTCGGCAAGACTGACGTCTATGAAAATGTGAAGAAGAAAGTGTTCGATCTGTGCAGCGCATTCCCACTCTATAAAGAACTGATGTAATGCCAAACGACCAGCCAAAATTGGACGAGCGGGAAATGGGATTCCTGGATCACCTGGAGGAACTGCGTCAGAGGATCTTGATTGCAGTCCTCTCCGTACTGGTTGTGTCAATCGTTGCTGCGTTCTATGCTGATTTTCTTGTTAAGGACTTGCTGCTCGGTCCCCTGCTGGCGGTCGGACTAAAGGCACAGGTGCTCACGCCGTACGGCATTATGTTGACGTACATGCAGGTCGTAGTGGTAATGGGAATCATCGGCGCGATGCCGATCATCCTTTACCAGCTGTGGAAATTTGTCGCCCCCGGATTGATGCCGAATGAACGGAAATACGCATCCAGCATTGTCTTTTTCACTTCACTCTGCTTCCTGACCGGAATACTATTCGCCTATTTCGTCCTCGTACCGACTGCGCTGAAATTCTTTTCCACGTTCGGCACCGATGTTTTCACCCTGAACATCGCCATCAATGAATATATCAGCTTCATGCTCAGCCTGATCCTCGGCGCAGGATTAGTGTTCGAACTGCCGATGATCACCTATTTCCTGACGAAAATCGGGATCATCAATCCGGCAATGATGCGCAAGTACCGCCGCCATTCCATCGTCGGCATTCTGATCATCTCTGCTATCGTCACACCAACGCCCGATATTATGACACAGAGCCTGCTGGCAGCCCCGATGATCCTGTTGTATGAGATCAGCATCTTTATTTCCATGCTTGCAAAGAAAAAAACGACGCGTGAATCCGCGTAAGAAGAGTATTCCATGGCATTAACAGTTTCACAATCGCTTGATGATATAAAAGCACCGGTCGAGAAAGAAATTAAGGAATTCTCCGGTTTCTTCAAGAATGCGATGCGTTCCAACGTGTTCCTGGTGGATACCATCGCCCGCTATATTGTAAGGCAAAAGGGAAAACGGATCCGTCCTATCATAGTATTTCTCTGCGCAAAAGCGTGCGGCAGCGTTAACCAGAGCACCTTCCGCGGGGCTACACTGGTGGAAATTCTTCACACAGCGACGCTGGTGCATGACGATGTGGTGGATGATGCCGATACACGACGCGGACTTGCATCCATCAATGCGGTCTGGAAGAATAAAATAGCGGTGCTTATGGGGGATTATCTCCTCTCCACCGGATTGATGATTTCCCTGAACCATGATGACGTCTATTTCTTGAAGGTCACCTCAGATTCCGTCCGGCGTATGAGCGAAGGAGAGATCCTGCAGATTCAAAAAAGCCGTGAACTGAACATGGATGAAGCGACCTATCTGAAGATCATCTCCAACAAGACGGCATCACTCCTTTCCACCTGTTCTGAGATCGGTGCGGCGAGCGTTACGGACGATGCCGTGCAGCGGAGATTGATGAAAGAATACGGCGAGAATGTCGGCATGGCATTCCAGATCCGGGATGATATTTTGGATTTCACATCACGCAAGAGCATCCTGGGAAAGCCGATCGGCGGAGATATGAAAGAAAAGAAACTGACCTTGCCGTTGATTCACGCACTCAGTCAGGCGCCGAAGCAGGAATCAAAGAAAGTATTGAAGATGATTAAAGCGGGCACAAAGGACAAGGATGTTGAATTCATCGTCAATTTCGTTCAACACAACGGCGGCGTAGCGTATGCCGAGAAACGGGCGCATGAGTTCGGCAATGCGGCACGGGAGTGCCTGAAACCGTTCCCGGAATCGGCTGCAAAACGGTCGCTGGAACACTTCATCGACTTTGTGATGGAGCGGGAGAAATAAAGAACCTCGCCGCCACAAAGCAGACCTTCGGAAGAACTGCAAAATATTTTCGCGCCAACGAAAATTAGAATCCAAAATCTGGATTCCGGCTTTCGCCGGAATGACAGCGCAAGAGTCCGTGTATTAATCTTTAAAGAGAATAAAATATCTTTCTGATGCAGAAAGATATTTTTACTTACAGAGGATCGGTTTCATCCATTCCTTCCGTCCGTTCGGGGTCCGGTTTTTTCTTCTTTTTCTTCGGCCTACCCCCTTTTCCATCTTCGATCTCAATGTCAGGAATATGATTAAACGCGATGCGCGCCGGTGACGATTCGAGTGCAGTATGCGCTTCTCCAAAGTAGAGCGCTGTTTTTCCGAAACGCAGATTGAGTTCATCCACCGCAGCATTCAATGCAGAAGAGCGCTCTTCGTTATCAAACATGGAAGGTGTATGCTCTTCTTCCGGTGTTAAGTTCAGCAGAGTGACAGAAACTTGCAGCGGGGACTCAATAATGTGCGGTCTCCGATCAAGCAGTTTGGTGAGCGCTTGTGTCAACTGCAGCGTATCCGAAGTTTCGGTGAAGGTGATCTCGTCGCTCCATTGTTTATCATCATAATACCGGATGCCGGCGTACATTGTT
>JBAYJG010000292.1:0-3229 GCA_041665225.1 Bacteroidota bacterium | reverse complement strand
CAGCAGCAGGGACGATATCTTCCTTGAAAAACAGTTTCGGAATATCCGCGATTGGCTGCAGCAGTCCAAACGGACCGACGCGGTTCGGACCGACACGGTTCTGGATCCATGCGCTGAGTTTCCGTTCCAGGAACACTCCTGGATACGAGACCAGCGGAAGAAGGATCACAAAGATAACGATGAGTATTTTTACGAGTGCTTCGAGTACCGGTGAGATTTCCATATCAATAGCTTAATAATGAGCAATTAGACAGCAACTTTCGTTTGTTTTACCATCACGCCTTTTTTCCCTACCTTCAGATATGACAGGCCTTTAAATCCTTCCACCTTCTGACACAGATCGTTAAAGACTTCTTCTACAGTATTGAACTTATACTTCGTTCCCATCACACCGGCAACGCTGGCAACGATCTTCCACGATGGACGCGCATCGCGACGCGGACCTTTTCCCCACTTATCATTATGTGCCGCGAACTTATCCCAGCGGCTCATTTCGAAATTATCCATTGCCCTATCCTGTTCCAGTGTTGTTACTGCCGGCCGGATACGTTGTACACGTTGCTGGAAGTTCGTCATAGTACCGTTCTTTTCCGCATACGTTGAAGCAGCAAAGACAACGTCAGCAAACTTCGTGGTGCTGTTCTCATTCGTAGCATGAAGCGCAAAAAATTCGAGTTTGGACAATGCTTCGGCAACTCCCGGCAAGGATGCAAAATCGCATTCGAGCGCATATAATGCTTTGATCTTTCCTTCTTTAATTCCAGCGATAATCTTTTCAAAACTCAATCCGCCTTCGGTTGGATGTACACCGACAGCTTCAGCACCGGTTGCATTCGGCGTTTTATCAGCACGGATCAACACAGTATCATCTGCACCGTGGATGTGCCGCGCGAAATCAATATTCTTCGTGCCAAGTACTTCCTTTGCAAATTTTGCGAATATGTAGTTATCCTCATTCGTCGCAAATGCAGATCCGAGTACTGCTACTTCATTGCGGCTGAACGATTTCAGTTCGGAAGCCACTTTTGCGATCGCTTCATCCCAGCCAACCTCGACCAGGTTCCCTTCTTTTCTGATCATCGGGGATTTGATACGATTCTCGGCGTTGATATTCTTCCACGTATCGAGGCGGCCATGATCGCACATCCAAACGCTGTTCACGTCGTCATTCTTGCGGGGATTCAACCTGAGGATCTCATTATTCCGCACACCGACTTCGATATTACAGCCGCGAGCGCAGCCGTTGCAGACAGAATCAGTGAACGACATTTCCCATACGCGGGATTTGAAACGGAACTCTTTATTAGTCAGCGCACCGACCGGACAGATGTCCACAACATTCATTGAGTACGGATTGTCCAACGATTCACCCGGAAATGTTTCGATGGTCACACGGTCTCCGCGCTGCACAAACTGCAATTGATGCACGCCGGCAATCTCGTCACAGAAACGGATACAGCGCGAACAGGAAATACACCGTTCGGCATCAAACATCACCCGCGGACCGATATCAACTCGTTTCTCTTTATGATTTTTGTTATCGATAAACCGGCTGAATCCTTTGCTGTACTTGTATGAATAATCCTGCAGTTTGCATTCGCCTGCTTCATCGCAGATGGGACAATCGAGAGGATGGTTGATCAGGATGAATTCCATCACCGCTTCGCGAGCGTTGATGACACGCTCATTCTTCGTATTCACGACCATGCCGTCCGCCACCTGCGTCATACAGGCGATGGCAAGTTTCGGCATCTTTTCTACTTCTACCAAACAGATGCGGCAGTTGCCGGACGGAGAGAGTTTGTCATGCCAGCAGAAATGAGGAATGTGGACCTTGTTTTCACGTGCGGCTTCAATAATCGTCTTCTTGTTGTCTACTTCGAATTGAACACCGTCGAGAGTAATTTTTACGTTTGGCATTGTTCCCGGTAAGATTTGTGTCGAGCGTTAAACAATTACTTGATAAAGATACGATAAATGTATCAAAAAAAGTCCAAGAATGGAAGCAGAAAATTGCGGGATGTTTAAAAACAAAAACCTTCCGGAGCAGAGTCCGGAAGGTTTTCTAAGAGTTGAGTATTACCGGAGGATCGTATCAACCGGTGTATATTTCATGTTGAACGCATCTGCAACACCTTTGTAGGTGACGAGACCGTCTACCATGTTGAGTCCGAGTTTCAATTCCTTGTTCTGCTGCACTGCTTTCTCCCACCCTTTATTTGCCAGTTCAACCGCATACGGAAGCGTCGCGTTTGTAAGAGCAATTGTGGAAGTGAACGGAACTGCACCCGGCATGTTTGCAACACAATAATGGATCACATTATCGATGACAAATGTCGGATTCTCGTGTGTAGTCGGTTTGCAGGTTTCAATGCATCCTCCCTGATCGACAGCTACATCCACAATGACGGATCCGGGTTTCATTGTTTTCAGCATCTCTTTCTTGATCAGTTTGGGTGCTTTTGCGCCCGGAATCAGAACTGCTCCGATGACAAGATCTGCAGTTTGAATAACCTTACGGATGTTGTACGGATTGCTCATCATGGTCGTCACATTTTTCGGCATGTAATCATCCAACTGACGCAGGCGGTACAAATTGTTGTCCAGGATAGTTACTTTGGCGCCGAAACCAGCAGCAATCTTCGCGGCGTTTGTACCAACGATTCCTCCGCCGATCACAATAACATTCGCCGGTTCAGTACCGGGAACGCCGCCGAGAAGTACACCGCGTCCGCCCATGGTGCGTTCAAGATATTTTGCACCTTCCTGCGGCGCCATGCGTCCGGCAACTTCACTCATCGGAATGAGCAGCGGCAGCGATCCGTCATCCTTCTGCACTGTTTCGTAGGCGATACAAACCGCCTGCGATTTGATCATCGCAACAGTGAGTTCCTTGCTTGCAGCAAAGTGAAAGTACGTGAAAACAATCTGATCGCGGCGGATAAGATTGTATTCTTGTTTGATCGGCTCTTTCACTTTAATGATCATATCCGCTTTGTGATACAGTTCTTTTGCATTCTTTGCGATTTTTGCGCCTGCTTCCACATAGGCATGATCTTCGAATCCGCTGCCGACACCGGCTTTGGATTCAACGTAGACGGTATGTCCGTATTGGCGCAGTGTTTCTACGCCGACCGGGACAAGTCCTACACGATTTTCATTTGTTTTGATCTCTTTCGGAACCCCGATAATCATAGTATCATCTCACTTGTTAGTTGAATGTGTATTG
>JBAYJG010000291.1:0-3253 GCA_041665225.1 Bacteroidota bacterium | reverse complement strand
GTTTGTGGGTTGCCATTTTATGACGTTTCCGTTTTTTTCCGCTTGGCATACCAACCTCCTTTCGTTATTGATGTTGTTGAAGGATCTGTTGGGCACGCAGCCCAGCCGTTGATTGTGGATCAAGTTCTATGCACCGTTTCAGCCAAATTTGCGCTTCTTCCATATTCTGGGCGCTCAATTGGATCACACCGAGATTAAACATCGCCATCTGGTGCTTCGGATTGGCGGAAATAACCGCTTCGATTTCTTTTACCGCTCGTCCCAGTTCCCCGGTCTCAAAATAGCAGATGCCGAGATCGACCTGCGCGTCGTAATTCTTCGGCGCCTGGACGAGGTATTTCTTGTAGATCTCGATTGCACGGGGATAAAATTTAGCGTCATGCAGCATGTTGGCAAACTGCAGCAACAGTTCGGCATTGTTCGGGTCCGCAGCAAGCTGCTTCTCCAACTCCGTGATGCTTGAAAGTGCTGCAGGATTGGAATGTTCGTGCTCTTCCGGCGGCAAATTCTTCTGAACTCCGCTTGACGGAAGTTCCTGCAGCTGCAGCACCACCACAACAACCACGTAAATGACGAATGTGCCGAGCACGGCCTTCATCCACGGGGGCAATTGCGAGGATTCCGTTGATTTTTTCTTTACTGCGGGGACTGCGGCAGCAGACGGAAACGGTACACCCACCAGGGAACTACCGCACCCCGAGCATACCATGGTAGAAGAAGGATTGACCACTCCGCAGGAAGGACAGACAACTGTATGAACATCTTGCTTTGACAGAAATTACCCCAACGTCTTCATTAAATTTTCATTCACGACTGATTTCAATTCTTTCGATACTTTGAATATCGGCACATAATGGTCCTGCACCGGCACCTGTTCGCCGGTACGCGGGTTGCGGGCCATGCGTCCTTTGCGTTTCTTTACTTTAAAGCTTCCAAATCCGCGGATCTCAATATTCTTTCCGTCACGCAAGGAGGCGATCACCGTCTGGATGAATCCGTCAACGACGGCTTCAGTTTCGACTTTGGTTAGACCAGTTCCGGATGCTATTACATCAACGATGTCTGCTTTCGTCACGTCTGCTCTCCTTATTGTGGTTGGTTGTACAGATACTGAACGATCGGCTGATACAGCATTTCATTTTTTATTTGCGTTAGCTCGCTTCTCATCTCCCCGAAAATCAGATCGGAGAGCCGCTCCCTCTTTCGTTCTTTGATCACTCGCGGCGTGCCGTACACATCTGCCATTTGCGCCGCAATCTTGATCGCATCCTGATAGGTCCCGAGCGTGTCGATCAATTTCAATTCGTACGCTTTTCGTCCTGTGAACACACGTCCGTCGGCATACCGTTTCACGACCGCTTTTTCCAATTTCCGTTCTTTCGCGACTGTTGACACGAACTGATCATACACGTCGTCGATCATTTCCTGAAAATATCTCTTGTCTTCTTCATTCGGCGCACGGAACGGTGAACCGGCATCCTTCAACTTTCCGCTTTTGATCGTCGTGGATGTGACACCAATCTTGTCCAGCAGTCCATTCACATGCATAAACTGCGAGATGACGCCGATGCTGCCGGTGATGGAACCGGGATTGGCGACGATCTTGCTTGCTCCCATCGCGACATAGTATCCGCCGCTTGCCGCTACCGACCCCATGGAAACGACGATCGGTTTCCCGGAGTTCCGCGTCTTCTTCACCTCTTCATAGATCTCCTGGCTCGCGGAAACACCGCCGCCGGGAGATTCCACGCGGAGCACGATTGCTTTTACCGAACTGTTTTCCCGAAAACGCTTTATCTGCTGCACCACACGCTCGGAAGAGATGATCGGCTCATTCAGTTCTACGATTGCAATGGTTCCAGCCGTACCTGTAGAGACATCTTCCGTATCGCTTTCACTTAAAAAGAACATAACCGAGAAAACCACAATCAGAAAGAAAATGATGATAAATGAAAATATCCCGACCAGCCATTTAGCGGTTTTACTCATAATTTTTCTAAAAGTAATCTTTGTAACTCATTGAAACTCATGCAATTATACTGAAATGTCATTTCAATGTCAATGAATAATGGTTTGGTGGGAAAGAAAAAGGGAGCAATCTGCGCTCCCTTATTGCCTACAGTCGATGTGATTTTCACGCGGTTTTCACCGCCGGAGGGAACATTTTTGATAAAATAACAGAAATAAGCAGTATTACCATTACCACGATCAGGGAAATTTCCACGGGAATCTTAAACAGGTCCACAAGCATCATCTTCAATCCCACAAAGACAAGAATCACGGCAAGTCCATAGTTCAAGTAATGAAACAGTCCCATAATCCCTGCCAGCGCGAAATAGAGCGCTCGTAATCCAAGGATGGCAAAGACGTTAGAGGTGTAGACAATGAACGGATCGCTGGTGATGGCAAGGATGGCCGGGATGGAATCCACGGCAAAGATAACGTCGGTTGTTTCGATCACGAGCAGTACAATGAACATCGGCGTTGCGGCATTCCTGTTATTGACACGCGCAAAAAAATGATCGCCATGATACACATCGGTGACCGGGAACCATCGCTTAAACAGTCTGATGACAGGATTCTTATCCGGTTCCAATTTCTTATCCTTTTGAATCGCCATGTTCACTCCAGTGAAGAGAAGCAGCGCACCGAAAATGTAGATCATCCAATGGAATGTTGTGATGAGCGAAACACCAGCAAAGATGAACATCGCACGCATGATCAGCGCGCCGAGGATCCCCCAGAAGAGAACTTTGTGCTGATACAACGACGGCACCTGGAAGTAAGTGAAGATCATCAAAAAGACGAAGACATTGTCCACACTCAGGGATTTCTCAATCAGATACCCGGTGAGAAACGCAAGTGCCGCGTCGCTGTTCGCATACGAACTGCCCGGCGCCATCCAGTCCCAATAAAAATAGATCAGCGCATTGAACATCAGCGCACAGGCGATCCAGACCGCGCTCCATGTGAGCGCTTCCTTCATCTTCACTTCATGTGCGGTCTTATGAAAGATGCCGAGATCCAGCGCAAGCATCGCCAGCACAAATCCGTTGAAGAGCACCCACATTAATGTCATTTGTTCCATTGTTCCCCTTGGTATAGTACTTATTTGTCATTTCGAGGAGTCACGACGTTGTTTGTCGGGACGACGTTGTTTGTCGGGACGACGTTGTTTGTCGGGACGACGTTGTTTGTCGGGACGACGTTGTTTGTCGGGACGACGTTGTTTGTCGGGACGACGTTGTTTGTC
>JBAYJG010000290.1:0-3295 GCA_041665225.1 Bacteroidota bacterium | reverse complement strand
CGCTTCAACGACTTCTCGTACTCCATTCCGATTACGTGAATGAGCTCCAGCGGCGCAATCCCGAAACACGGGGGACGTATGAACGGACGCTGCGCGAATTCATGCGGTGGGTCCGGCTGGAACCCGAATTGGAATGTTCGGCAAAGGAAATCGAACGGTATAAAAAATTCCTGCTGACGAAGCGGAAACTTTCACCAGTTTCGGTGACAATGTATCTCTCTTCCGTCCGGAAATTCTTTGACTATTTGGTCGGTATCGGAATCTTGACATCCAATCCCGCAAAATTAGTAAAAGGGGGTGCGCCGAATCAGCAGCATTCCCGGAAAAGCATCACTCCGCAAGAAGTGCACGCGTTGATCCAGGCGATCGAACGGAAAGATGAGATTGGCTTCAGGGATTTTGCTGTCGTCAAACTGATGATTACGTGCGGACTTTCCGAGATCGAATTAATCCGCGCAGATATTGGCGACCTGAAGACGAAAAAAGGGACAATGGTGATTCAATTGCAGCTGAAAGGGATGAAATTCAAAGAACGGTCAGTTTCTCTCCCAACGGAAGCAAAAGATGCACTAAAAAGCTATCTCGCATTCAGAACGAATGCTCTGGATAACGAACCGCTTTTTATGAGTGCAGGCAACCGCACCCGTGGTCAACGAATGACCTCCAGAGGGATCCGCGAACGGATCAATTTCTACCTGGAAAAAGCCGGTGTGAAGAACGGCGAGGCAAGGAAGATCACAGCGTTGTCACTTCGGTTGACCGCTATTAAAACGATGGCGCAGCAGGGGGCAAGCATCGATGAGATCAAAAAGAAGTTCCACATAGTGAAAGAGATAACAGTACGGAGATATTTGGATGATTAACATCTTCCGTGTCCGATGCTGCGATACATCCTTATGATTTGAAAGAGCGGCAGTCTTTCCTTCGCAGAATAACGAGTAATAACTATTCACAACTTATTGAGAAGAACCGATTCATGAGCTATACCTTTACAGAAATAGAAAAAAAGTGGCAGGAATACTGGGAGAAGAATCAGACGTATGCAACAGTCGAAGATCCTTCCAAGAAAAAACTGTATGTGCTGGATATGTTTCCGTATCCGAGCGGTGCCGGATTGCATGTCGGACATCCGGAAGGATACACGGCAACCGATATTTTCACACGCTTTCAACGATTGAACGGCGTGAACGTTCTCCATCCGATGGGATGGGATGCATTCGGACTTCCGGCGGAACGATATGCAATGCAAACCAACATTCATCCTTCCGTCACTACCGAAGAGAACATTAATAACTTCCGGCGGCAGATCAAAATGCTCGGGCTCAGTTACGACTGGAGCCGCGAGGTCAATACAACGGATCCGCACTATTATAAGTGGACGCAGTGGATCTTTTTGCAAATCTATAACTCATGGTACGATTTCAGAGTCAACAAAGCGCGTCCGATCTCAGAACTGATATCGGAATTCGAGGTTTCCGGATGTTCAAAGATCGATTGTACATTGTATTGCGGCAACAATGACTGCTGTTTCAACGCTCAGGGATGGAAGGCAATGTCCGCACTTGAACAACAGAAAATTCTGAAAGACTTCCGTCTTGCATATATTGCTGAAATACCAGTGAATTGGTGTGAAAAACTTGGTACTGTCCTTGCCAATGAAGAAGTAGATGAATGGGTGGAGAAGGGATACACTGTTGAACGCCGTCCGATGAGACAGTGGATGATGCGGATTACCGCATATTGTGAGCGGCTGCTGGAAGATGCTGCAACACTGGACTGGCCCGCTTCAACCGTGGAGATGCAAAAGAATTGGATCGGCCGTTCCGAAGGTGCGGAGGTTGATTTTGCCATTGTCAATTCGACGGAGAAGATCAGGATCTTCACTACGCGTCCCGACACGATCTTTGGAGCAACGTACATGGTGCTTGCGCCGGAACATCCGCTTGTAGATTTGATAACGGTTTCAGAGAAGAAGAAAGAAATCGCCGATTATCGCAAGCAGGCTTCTTTGAAATCCGAACTCGACCGTGGTATGGATAAGGATAAGAGCGGTGTTTTCACTGGCGGTTATGCGGTGAATCCCGCAAACGGAAATCAAATTCCAATCTGGGTTGCAGATTATGTGTTGATGGGATACGGTTTTGGTGCGATTATGGCTGTTCCTGCGCACGATGAACGGGACTGGGATTTTGCAAAGAAATATGAACTGCCGATTGTTGAAGTGGTGAAATCACCGCACAATGTGATAGAAGAGGTTTTCGTTGCGAAGGATGAACCGTGTGTCAATTCTTCCAACAACGAAGTGACTATCGACGGACTTGCGTATGAACAAGCATTTGCAAAAATCGTTGGTTGGTTCGAAACAAAAGGAATCGGCAGGAAGAAAGTCAATTTTAAATTGCGCGACTGGCTCTTCTCCCGCCAACGGTATTGGGGCGAACCGATCCCGATAATCCACTGGGAAGATGGGACGATGAGTACGGTCAGCGAAAAAGAATTGCCTCTGGTGTTGCCAAGTCTCGAGAAATTTCAGCCGAGCGGCACAACGGAATCTCCGCTTGCACTGGCATCGGATTGGGTGAATGTCGTTGATCCGAAAACCGGAAAAAGAGGAAGGCGCGAAACGAACACCATGCCGCAGTGGGGAGGAAGCTGCTGGTATTATCTTCGCTATATCGATCCGAAAAACGATACCATCTTCTGCGATCTGGAGAAACAAAAATATTGGATGCCTGTTGATCTGTATGTGGGAGGATCGGAACATGCGGTGCTGCATCTGATGTATGCACGATTCTGGCACAAGGTATTGTTCGATCTCGGCTATGTCACGACGCCGGAACCGTTCATGAAACTCCGTCACCAGGGGATCATCCTCGGTGAGAATTCCAAGAAGATGTCGAAATCGCTTGGCAATGTCGTCAATCCGGATGATGTAACGAAGGAATACGGCGCTGATGCACTCCGGTTGTTCGAAATGTTCATGGGTCCGCTGGAAGAGATGAAACCGTGGAGCACCAAAGGTGTTGAAGGAGTGTTCCGGTTCCTGAACCGCGTCTGGCGTTTGTATCTTAACGAAGATGATTCGCTCAATCCTGTCCTGACGGATACAGAACCATCTGCGGATTTCCTGCGTGTGTTCCATCAAACGGTAAAAAAAGTGACGGAAGATGTTCCTGCGCTGCGGTTCAATACAGCCATCGCACAAATGATGATCTTAATCAACGAAGCGTACAAACAGGAGAAGTTGCCGAAAAAACTGATGCAGGAATTTGTCGTTGTTCTTTCTCCGTTCGCG
>JBAYJG010000289.1:0-3318 GCA_041665225.1 Bacteroidota bacterium | reverse complement strand
TTTCCTTTGTATTCCGCATTCTTCACAATGGATTGACTTGCCTGATAGAGCGGTTCCCGTTTTGCATAGTAGTCGGGGGCAAGACGGTCCAATTTCCCTCGCAGTGCTTCAACTGAATCGTAGGCTGTTTTATTCCACTGCGTGGGAACAGGAGTAGATGCTTCCACAAACGATCTCCATTTTAGATTCTCTTTGCTTGTTGCAGCGGTCAGGTTTGGTTCCCACGGTTCAACACTAGCCTGATAGAAATCGTTGTAGGAAACGGATGAAGTATAATATTCGTCGCCGAGACCGGCAAATGAATGTCCGAGCTCGTGCACAAATACGTAATCCATCTGCCATTCCATTCCTTTAATATCCGAAACCGTAAAGCAGGTAGAATACAGATTATAAATCCCGCCGCCGCCATAACGATTGTCATTTACCAGAATTGCGATTGCGTCGTATGGAACCTGTCCCGCAATATCGCGCAGAGTACGGTTTTCTTCGGTTAGGATGTAGCGTGCGCTGCCGAACGTGTCGTACATGGTGCCAAGAGCGTTTTCTTTCCATTCGTTCTTGCCCGGCTTGTCGATACCGCTCTCTTTGGATTCCACTTCGATGACCCACACGTTGAAATCTTTTTTCCGTTCCTTAAACGGCGAAGTACCGAAAAGAACATCTGAATAATGTTTCACGTCATCGCGGAACTTCTGCATATCTCCCTTTGCGTATCCGTCGCCGAGAATGAGTAAATCAACTTTTTTCTACGGTACGCCATTGTCGATGAGTTTAGACAACTTGAATTGCGGAGTCCGTTTCTGGATATTTACTGCAGTTGCATTGTTCGGATCGATAACCGTGGAAAAGAGTTCGTGAAAGATCATCTGTTTATCGCGACGCGAGATAGTCAGTTGGATTTTCTCTTTAGGAAACGGAATGCGAACCGTTTCGTGGATTGTTTTCATGATACCGGCAAGCGCTTCGTCCGTGGAGTGCCATTCGTTGAACATACAGGAATAACCGCGGGAATAGATTATGGCGCCGCTGGTCACATCATACACTCGAAGCATGTATTCACCGTAGTTCAAATTGTCCAGTAACTGTGTTTTGCTGCCAGGCCAGAATCCTTCATTGTACAATTTATCCAGAGCTATTATTTCGGTTCCTTTCGTGCCGGTATGGTGGTAATCTACACGCAGTGTCTTGTCCAGAAAGAATTGGTTGAACGATTGTGAAAAGAGGAACAGTGGCAGTGCCGAGAGGAGCAGAAACAATTTTTTCATAACAACTCCAAATGATAGTGAGCGTTTTTCTGTAGCGACGGATAATTATCTGTCGCTACAGTAGATTTTATTTTATCCGCGATTTTATTTTTTCAATCGCTTTGGCGGCAACTTTTCCCGCCGGATCATCTTTTTTGGCAAGCGCTTCGAGAGCGGCAATATGGGATTCGTTTCCGACATCTCCGAGAAATTCTGCGGCGCCGTACTTCATGGAGTACGATTTGTCATTGAGCAATGCCACGCACATCGTTTTAACATCGTCCCTCGTCCGGCCGTATTTTTTTAGAATGCTCAATGCTGAATTTCTTCCCAGCACTTCCGCTCCATATTTCACTTTTTGCAGCGCAACAGCCACAGCTTCAACAGTATCAATTTTGGCAAGCGCATTTAATGCGGCATTCGCTACTTGATTACCGTACGACCAAACATCCAATCGCGCTTTAATGGTAGGAAGGGCATTGACGGAATCGACTTTTGTCAGCGCCGTCAGTGCATTGGCTTCGGTAGAATAACTGGAATCATTCAATGCAATACGAAGGGCAGCAGACACCGCAGCAGTTTTACTGTTGCCAAGTTGGTTAGCGGCAGCAGCACGCACCTGGGATTTCACGTCGTGCAGGGCGGCAATGAGCGTTTCAGTTTTTACATCAGATGCCATCTTCATTGTTCCAAGCGCATTAACAGCAGATTTGCGGACATCCCAGAACGGATCGTTGCGCGCGATCTTTGATAGAAGTGAAATATATGTTCCGAGGGTATCAAGTTTCCCTAACTCCGCGGCGGCAGTTTTGCGGGCGACAACATCGCTGCCGAACTCTGCCTGATACGCCCACTCAGTAATAGAGCGATTGGAATACTCAACTGTTTTCAGAATCCAATTATCTTTGTCGAAGAGCACCAGCAACGGCTGTTCGGATACTGGAAGAATATATGTGGATTCCTGCTGCGCGATGGCAATGCGGTGAACAGCGGATGATGTTCCGCTGACGATCTCGACATTCACCGGTGTCGTGAAGATTCCGGTGAGGCTGTCGACGGTTTGTGTTTGCTTCACAGTGAGTGCGGCAATTTTTGACGAATCGTTATACCGATAGGAAACATCGAACTTCGGATATCCTGCTTTGTAGACCCATTGATTGAAGAACCAGTAGAGATTTTGTCCTGTGGCTTCTTCAACGGCAAGTTTCAGGTCATTTGTTTCTACAGAACGGTACTGATTCTTTGTGATGTAATGTTTGATCGCTTTCCAGAAGAGTTTATCGCCCAGGACGAATCGCAGCATATGCAGCACCGATGCGCCCCGCGGATAGATGTTTGCTCCGTATGAACCGACGCTGACGATCGGTTTCCGACCAAGCGCTTTGTCCGTATTGATCCCTGCTTGCTGTGCACCGTACATAATGTTGATGAATTCATCTTTGCCGAACGCATACTCAAAGTAGAGCGGATCGAAATAACTGGCGAAACTTTCGTTTAGCCAGATGTGGCGCCAGTCTTTGCACGTGACGACATCTCCCCACCATTGATGAGACATTTCGTGCGCAACAAGGCTGGTGGCAGACTCATCCACGCGCGCGCGGGCGTTGTAAACGGTGATCCGGTCCATTAACGTCGTAGCGGAAGTGTTTTCCATTCCGCCGGCGACAAAATCCGCCACAATCACCTGTGCGTACTTATCCCAGGGATAGCGAAAACCGATCTTTTCATTAAAGAATTTCATCATCGGAGCAGTGTGTGCATAGTTGATTCTGGCATCCGCCACATGATTCTTATAGACATAATATTCCAGCGGTACCCCGTCTGACATTTCTTTCAGGATCTCGTACTCCCCGGCAGCAAACATGATCAGATACGACACATGCGGTTTCATCTGCTTCCAGTGGAACGTTGTTGTTCCTGCTTTTTTATTTTCTTTTTCACTGGTGAGTTTCCCATTTGACAAGAAGGTGTAGGAACTTTTCACCGTGGCAATGATCTCGCTGGTCGCTTTGTCATTCGGGAAATCCCAGCAAGGAAACCAGTGATGGTTGTCCATATCCTCGCCCTGCGTCCA
>JBAYJG010000288.1:0-3340 GCA_041665225.1 Bacteroidota bacterium | reverse complement strand
TTGCCTATAGCGGTGTCCGTCAATCGGACGGGAAATTTGTCGTAACCGGATTCAGCAATGGAGATTTTGCAGCGGCACGATTTACAATTGACGGTCGTGTGGACAGCACGTACGGTATCAGCGGGAAAACGATTGTGTCCATACAAGCGAATGATATACCATATGCCAGTGCAATTCAGCCGGATAATAAAGTTGTTATCGTCGGCACAAGTACGGTGAACGGTAGTGAATATGATTTCGTTGCAATTCGATTGAAAACGGACGGTACACCGGACAGTACGTTCGGAACAAACGGACGTACTGTAATTTCACTTGGCGGATACCAAGAAGCACGCGGAGTTGTGATTCAGCCGGATGGAAAAATTATTATTGCAGGGTTTGCGAACAGCCCCAATAATGCATACCCATCCGCAATATTTCCGATGCTGGTCCGCCTGACTGCAAACGGAGTCTTTGACCAGACTTTCAATAACGGGAATGGCTGGTCGACCTATGGAGGCAGTTTATCATTAGGATATTCGATGTGGGTATATTCTGTTGCTTTGCAAAGTGATGGAAAGATAGTGATCGCCGGGACGACGAATTCCGTAGGATTAGGAGCGGCGATGTTTGTCTTTCGTTTTAATGCCAATGGAACGATCGACAATACTCTGAACTCGGATAATAGCCGGTATTCGAAAGCATACGGGGATAATGCCGGAGCAAAATCGGTAGCAATTCAACTCGATGGGAAGTTCATCCTCACAGGACATAACAACAGCGATTTTTATCTTGCACGCTTCTTTTCCAACGGGTCATATGATAATTCATTCGGCAGTGTTTCCAACGGAATTGTCCTTTCCCTTACCACGTCCAACAATGATGAGATTTATGCGAGCACAATTACGAACGATGGAAAAGTGCTTGTCGTTGGTGCGGCAAACGGCAATTACGGAATGGCGCGATACACTTCAAGCGGTGCGATCGATAATAGTTTTGGAACGAATGGAACAGTGGTCACGGACTTAGGAGCCTTCGATGAAGCGTACGCCGTTTTTACAGATTCGCTCAACGGAAAGATCACCGTACTCGGAAGAAGCGGTGATAATTTTGTTGCGATGCGTTTTCACGGATATACGACAACGTCGCCTGTTCCCACCGTTCCGGCTACATCGATCACGACTGTATTGGCAACGCAAACAACCGCAACGATCCGATGGACAAAAGGGAACGGATCGAACCGGATCCTTCTCGGAAAAGTTGATGCGCCTGTTGCAGTACATCCCGTTGATGGTTCGACCTATTCCGCTAGTTCAACATACGGCAGCGGAACACTTCTGAGTGATGCCACTTATCCTCTTTATGATGGGACAGATTCTGTTGTTACCATTCAAGGTTTGGTGATCGGGAAGACATACTATTTTTCCGTGTTTGAATATAACGGAACGGGAAATTCCAAATCGTACCTGCATACAAATCCTGCGACAGGAAGCTATACCGTCACTCCGCTGGCTGGATATGACGGTTCATCCTACGTCGTGAAATTTGATGGTTCGAACGACCATATATACAATACTACTATTACTCAGGGAAGCGGCCCGTTCACCGTTGAAGCGTGGGTCTATTTCAGCAGTTCGAATCTTGCGTCGGCAGGGATATTCAATCGTGCCGGAAACACCACTGCAAAACTCATCTGGAAATTCAACATGCATAACGAGTTTGTACGAATCGATTTCTACAGCACAAATGTACAGACAAACACTTCGCCGCTGGGTAAAACCGTTATCGGTACCGCTGTTGTTAAAGACGATAAGTGGCACCATATCGCCGGCGGATATGACGGTTCGGACATTTTTTTATACGTGGACGGAAATCTTCAAGGAAAGACATCCTATGCAGGTCTTACCTTGAATACATCCTCAGTGCCGGTAGTGATTGGATACGATTCGTGCTGTGGTGGACGCCCATTCAACGGAATGATCGCCGAAATGCGTATCTGGAATAGTGCACGGACACAACAGGAGATCCGTGACAATATGCATAAACGGATTTCGAAAGATAATTCTTCAATGCTTGCGTATTATCATTTTGACAACGCAAACGGTACAACAACGTACGATTCGGTGACCGCAACATCGGCGACACTTCTCAACTTCAATTATAATTCAGGCAGCGGATTCATCAAATCGAACCCTCCATTCGGTCCTATTGGGACATTCGTTACAACAAGTGGAGCAGAAACATCCGTTGGTTTATCCGGTTCACAAGTTCATGCAACAATTTCTTCAACCGTTGACAGTGTCAATACGATCGGATTGTATTCATTCGGTACGCCGAACAGTATCGTGAGTGATGTTCCGGTAATTATAGCGGATGTGCGTTCGCAATTGACATGGGGAGTGCAGAAAAAAGGATCGTTGATCGATACAACGTTGCTCGTTTTCGATTATTCCGGCACGGGAATCAGTCCGTCGTATGCGAAACTTCTCAGAAGAGCTTCGGCGGCGGCGACTTGGACCGATGTCAGCGGCCAATTTATCCATGACAGTGTAAATAAGAAATTTACTAGGACCGGGACGACATCTTCAGCTGAATATAGCATCGGCACGAGCAACGCAGACCCTCTTCCGGTAGAAACAACATCGTTCACGGTCACAGCGAACCGAATGACTGCGGAATTGAAATGGTCGACTGCATCGGAAGTGAACAATTATGGTTTTGAGATTGAAAAGAGAGTGATACGAAATGAATTGCAGACCATGAACTGGGAAAAGCTTGGTTTTGTCCAGGGAAATGGGACAACAAACGCGCCAAAAGAATATTTTTTTTCCGACAACAATTTAAACGGAGGAAAATATTCTTACAGATTAAAGCAGATCGATCGCGACGGGAAATTCAAATATTCGGTGGAAGTAGAGGTAACAGTTGGAAGCGCACCCTTGCAATTTATATTTGACCAAAATTATCCCAATCCGTTTAATCCGACAACAACGATAAAATTCACAATTCAGGTTTCCGGTTTCACGACGTTGAAAGTGTATGATATGCTCGGGAAAGAAGTCGCAACGTTGGTGAATGAAAACCTTGAAGCGGGGGTATACCATCAAAAAACATTTGATGCGTCAAGACTTTCCAGCGGAGTGTATTTTGCACGGTTACAGAGTGGGAATAAAATACTGTTGAAGAAAATGGTGTTGTTGAAATAACAACTTACTGATTCCAGCAGTTCTAAATACAAAAATTCCACAATTTGTCAGTTACCAAATTGTGGAATTTTATTGTACTCCCAACGGGAATCGAACCCGTGTTACAAGCTTGAAAAGCTCGTGTCCTAACCCCTAGACGATGGGAGCAGTACAAT
>JBAYJG010000287.1:0-3364 GCA_041665225.1 Bacteroidota bacterium | reverse complement strand
TAGTCTCTTCGGTATTTTTGTGCATCCGGACTGGTAAACGGAAGAAATCCTCAAGGATTAATGATGCCGCGCCAAATGCAACGGAATATTGATGCCGTTTGTCCACGATAATCTCAAGCGCATTACTGGTAATTGAAATAACCCTCATTTCAATTTCTTTTCTCACTGCTTTGATAATGACATCTTCGACTTCGGAAACAATACCGGTAATAATGAGCGTATCAGGATTAAGCAGCGCTACTGCCTGAGTAATTGTTTGACCGACAAGATTACCAATCATGGAAAACACCGATTTTGCTAATTCGTCCCCCTTTTTTGCGGCATCAAGAAGAAAAGCGATATCAATTGTTTCGAAGGATGTGATATAATTTTTGAATATTTCACTTTCAATAAATTTGCTGCGGACCGTCGATAATATTTCTTTCAATGTCGGCAAGTGCGGATACAATTCGCCTGCGCAAAAGGAGGCGCCGCGGTATAACTCTCCGTTGATCACTATGCCTATTCCAAGGCCGCTCACATTTTTATCAATCTCAACGAGTACCGTAATGTAATTGCTCTTTGTTTTTATTTTTTCTTTTCCGCTCCATTTTAATCCTATAGCGGCAGCATTGGCATTATTTTCTATGGCAACGGGGAAGGGGAGCGAACTGAGCTTATCAAGAAGGGGGAAGTTCATTTCCGGCAGCACGCTGGATAATACCACGATCCCTTTTTGATAATCCACAATGCCGGAAAACGCTACGCCGAGACCCAGTATTTTTTCACTATCGATATTGTTTTCAATTATTACCTGACTTACGACGGTAATTATTTTCTCCGAAAGCTCATCGGCGGTGCGCCCGGTGTCCAGTTTCATTATTTTTTTAGCAATCAAACCGCCGCTAAAGTCAAGCACTACAGCGGTCATTTCGCCGACTTCTATATCCAATCCTATCACATATGCTGCATCTTTGTTCAACGCCCAGGTGTATGGCTTTTTCCCGCCTTTACTGGTGGATTCGCCTTTCCCGTGCATAGTCACAAACGATTTCGCCGATAACCCTTTGAGTATGTTGAATATTGTCGACGGTCGCATTCCGGTGCTTTTCACAAGATCTGAACTGGAAATAATTTCGTGCTCTTGAATGAGTTTTAACACCAATCGTTCGTTGATATCTTTCACGACCTGCGCATGAAAAGAAAGCAATGTATTGTTGTTCATTGTATAGTCAATTTGTAATTAAATTATTGTATCGATATCTCGTCGATAAACAGCCAGGCTTTTCCGCCGGCAGCAATATGCCACTCGGGGCAAACGCCGACATTTTTCGCGGATACTTTAACATATCGCGCGGTCAGTTTGTTGAGCGTTACAGGAAAATCTTTTATGCTGTCACTGCTGTTTTTTTCGTCAGCAGCAGTTTCAGCGGTAAACACTTTTGTGTACGCAATGCCGTCTGATGATATATAATAATCAATTATCGATGGAAAAAATATCCATGAACCGGTATTTTGTAAAAATGAGGCGCTGATTGAAGTTATGTGCTGGTAAGAACCAAGATCAATAACTGCTTCAAAATCCTTCCCTTCATATCCCTGCCATGCATCGGTATGGAAATTTGACGATCCCTTAATACTGTCAATAAGTCCGAGTGCGCCTCCGCCCGTATAGGAATGATGAAATACAGAATTGAGAGTGATGGTTCGGCCTTCTGGAATTTTATTAAAATTAGAGGTAACAACTTTGCTGAATATCCCATTGGCCAGACAAACAGCTTTTACCGGGGTGGAACTCGTAAGGACTATTGGCGTTGTATATGGTCTTTTACTGATCCGTGGATCAGAACCGTCCGTTGTGAAATATATCCGGGTAGATTCAGCAAGTGCAGCAACAGATACGGAAATTGAATCCCGGAAAACCCTTTCTCCGGAAGTGAGGAAGGGAACTGCAACAAACGGTTTATCGATAGAAGATTTCGGACGGGAAGATACTGACGTTCCCCAATTACTTGGGTGTGAACCCATGACCAATAATAACTGACCGCCATTGATTATATCAGAATGTTCGAGAAATGTAAATGGATAATCCTTGCCGTTCAATTGTGCTGATTGTATATAATAGTTCTCCTCTGAAATGTTTTCGGCTGTGACCGTAAACGTTTTCCTGTCTCCGAGATTGATTGTTGCTTTGTCAAAAAGGGGGGAACCAATGACATAACTGTTACTGCCGGGACACACGGGATAAAAACCTAAAGAACTCAGAACATACCATGCAGACATCTGACCGCAATCTTCATTTCCGGAAAGTCCATCCGGCGCATCGGAGTATAAAGTGGTGGTAATGCGGTGAATTAATTCCTGTGTTTTCCACGGTGAACCGGCGTAATTGTAAAGATATGCCATGTGATGACTTGGTTCATTGCCATGAGCGTATTGGCCGATAGATCCGCTGATATCCGGTTGATATCTGCCGGTAATTTTTGGGTTAGTGGTAAAGAGTTCATCGAGTTTGGCGATAAATGGTTCATCACCACCCATCAATCGTATCAAGCCATTAATATCATGAGGAACAAAAAAACTGTATTGCCAGGCATTCGCTTCCGTATAATGTCCGCTGACGGAATACGGATCGAACGGTTCATACCATTTTCCGTTCTTTTTCGGCCTCATTAATGCCGTTGATGGATCGAAAAGGTTGGCGTAGTATTGTGCTCGTTCAATGAAATACGTGAAATCATTTTCTTTGCCAAGTGCTTTCGCCATTATTGCGACACACCAATCATCATATGCATATTCGAGCGTTTTCGAAACGCTTTCATTTTCCAGATCGGAAGGGATATATCCCATCTCTTTATAATATTCCAGTCCGAAATGATTCTGCAGTGCGCTTTTCTTTATTGCGTCGTACGCTTTTTCAACATCAAAATTCCTGATTCCCTTGAAATACGCATCCACAATCACGGGAATGGCATGATTGCCAATCATTGTTCCTGTCTCGTTGGAAGCAAGTTCCCATACCGGAAGCAATCCTTGTTCCTGATACTTTGAAAGGAGCGCTTGAACCATTTCCTCTGCTTTTTCTTTCTCAATAAGAGTGAACAAAGGATGTTCGCCCCGGAAGGTGTCCCATAAAGAATAGACGGAGAACATCTCGCCGGATGCGGCTGTATGAATGAACTTGTCCATTCCAATATAACTGCCGTCAACATCTGAAAGTATGTTCGGAGCCAACAATGCGTGATAGAGAGAAGTATAAAAGACCCTTTTATTTTGGGCATTTGCACTTTCTATCGAGATTGCAGCAAGTGAATTGTTCCACACATTATCCGCTTGTTTTTGAATGTGACGGAAATTCCAGCCGGGAATCTCCGCATGCAAGTTT
>JBAYJG010000286.1:0-3372 GCA_041665225.1 Bacteroidota bacterium | reverse complement strand
TTTATTTTCCTGGGATTCACCTTCTGGGACTATTCTTTTGTGAGGTAAGTGAATGTTCACGTCAGCGTCAAATTTTGCAAATAGTGTTGATGCAGTGTTCCTGTATATTGTGGGATTATCGCTCATCGTCCTGATCGGTATCATCGTTGCGATGGTCTATTTCGTCATCCGGTACAGCCGGAAACGGAATCCCGTCCCGACCCATGTGGAAGAGAATCTTACGCTGGAAATTCTGTGGACCGTCATACCCTTGATCCTGTTCCTGAGCATGTTCTATTTCGGATGGGTGGGATACAAGGAAATGCGCGCCATTCCCGCGGATGCGATGCAGATTAAAGTGACAGCCCGGATGTGGCAGTGGGGCTTTGAATATCCGAACGGCTTGAAGACCGACACGTTATATGTTCCCGTGAGCAAAGCGGTCCGTGCTGAACTCCGCTCGAATGATGTGAACCATGCATTCTTTGTGCCGGCATTTCGCATAAAAAAGGACGTGTATGCGAACAAAATGAACGATCTCTGGTTTCAATCTGAAAAAGTCGGCCGGTACGATATCGCCTGTGCGGAATATTGCGGATTGCAGCATTCCGGCATGTATTCGGCAGTCTATATCATGGAACAGAAGGATTTTGACGTGTGGTATTCGGGAGCTTCGAAAAAAGCAGGATTGAAACCGCTGCTTGTTGCAGAGAAGAAAAAATAACGAACGAATCGTACTTCTGCTATCGTACCATTAACAACAATACCATAGCAAAGTGGAGTTAGTCACGCTGAGCGATTCCGATGCTGCATGTCGGGAGAGTCGAAGGGTGACACGTCAGAGACATCGGAACAAGAGTATACATTACAATCATATCATCTTTGGTTAAACGACAATGGATTTTCTGAAACAGATCGCATTTCCACAATCGGAAGCACACATCGGCGTTCTTCATTTCGTCATGAACGTCATCTACATTCTGCTGCTTCCGTTCCTCAGTTATTTGTTCGGTGCGCTCCTGCTCTCCCTGTATCACAACCGCAAAGGGAGAAAAGGGAACAATGCGCATTCCATCCGATTCTCCAGGGATGTTGTCCGGCATATTCTTCCAAATAAAAGCATTCTGCTGCTGTTCGGCGTGGTGCCGTTCATGGCGCTCACATTCGCTTATGCTCAATTATTGCAGGGAACGTCAACCATCAGTGTCAGCATTTTAACGTGGGGATTGTTCATGCTTGCTGCCGGCTCAGCATTCGCCTCCTCCTACAGTTCAGCATTGACGCTGGGCGGTTTGCTGGACTCAGTCGGACAGAAGAACGAAGAAGTGGAAACAGTCAGGACGCAGATGAGCGAAACGCGCCGGACTTCAGGAAAGTATGCATTCATTTTTATTTCGCTTGCAATGTATTGCCTCATCGCCGGAACGACGCTGGCCGCAAAGCCGCAGCAATGGTCAACAGTCTCCAACGCGGTCGAAATGCTCTTCTCGCTGGATGTCGTTGTCCGGCTTATTCAGTTTATTCTTGTTTCATTGACGATCGCATCGTTGGGAACTGTCTATTTCATTTTCTCCTGGCAGGGTGGCGATCATCATGTCACGACGGAATATGCGGACTATGTAAAATCATCCACGCTGCCGGTCGGCTTGCTGTCGTTGCTTGCGCTGCCGGTGTTCGTGGTGCTGAACATTGTGTTGCTGCCGGTACCTGCGCTTAACGGACTGGTGTTTCTCTCTGCGTTTCTGGTGATCTTCTTCATTTTCATGGCAAGTCATTCGGTATATGGAATGATGAAAGATTTCACGCTGCGCCATACGGGAAATGCGTTCTACTTGTTCATCCTGTCGCTGGTGTTCGTCGTCATTCAGCTGACATCGTCGCTCTCCGTCTCCACGCAGCAGCAGTCTGCATTGCTGGCGTACCGCTATACGATCTATCATGAAGAGATCCTGGCAAAGATGGGGATCAATGTGTCGGTGGTAACCGGTGCGGATATTTTCAATGCAAAGTGTTCCGCGTGCCACGAATTCGGAGCAAAGAAAGTCGGTCCGGCATACAAGGATGTGTTGCCGAAATATGAGAATGACCGTACAAAACTGTTATCGTTCGTGTTGAATCCACAAAAAATGAATCCGGCATTTCCCCCGATGCCGAATCAGGGGCTGAAGCCCGCAGAGGCAGATTCCATCGCAGCGTACATCATGATGATGTATAAGCAGCCGAAGTGATACACGATCGCTTCGTAGTATGATTTCTATGCCTCTGAACAATTCAGGGGCATTGTTATTTTAAGACAAAAAGGTGCGCTATGAAAAAAATCTTTCTTCTTATTCTCCTCACATCACTCATCACTGTTGTTGCACTCTCTGGAGGCAAAAAGAAATATGGGAAAGAACTGACGGTGAAAGAGACGACAAAAATTTCTGCAATCATTGCCGAACCTGAAAAATTCGACGGCAAGCGTGTCAAAGTTGAAGGGCCGATCGTTGATGTCTGCAAAACACGCGGCTGCTGGATCAAGATCGGCAGTGACAAGGAATTCGAAGCGATCCGTTTTAAAGTGGAGGATGGCGTAATCGTTTTCCCGCTGGAGATTAAAGGGAAGAGCACCGTGGCAGAAGGGATCGTTTCTGTGAAGAAATATTCCGTAGAAGAGCAGATCAAGAGCGGTCAGGAGCATGCAAAAAAAGAGGGGACTGAATTCGATCCTGCATCCATTAAGGAACCGAAAATCGTTCTGCAGATCAACGGCGAAGGCGCACTGGTCGGGGATAAATGAGGCGCTACTTCTGGCGGCGCTGGAACGTTGTCCTGCATCGTGACATCGGCTATTTCAGCGTCGCACTTGTGATCATCTACGGAATCTCCGGTCTTGCGGTAAACCATGTCGCGGATTGGAATCCCAACTATGTGCGGACGAAAGAGATCGTATCAATCCAACCGATTGCTTCCACCGAAAAAGATACGATCATTGCAGTGGTGATGGAACAACTCCATCTGCCGGAAATGCCGGAAAATTACTTCCGTCCCGATCCGGAAACTGCACAACTTTTCTATCCCGGAACAACCTATTCTGTTGATCTGCCCACCGGTAACGTATTGATTGAACAAACCCGCCGGAGAATGGTGCTGTTCGAAATGAATCAGCTCCATGTGAATGCTCCCAAAGGACTCTGGACCTATATCGCAGATCTGTTCGCGCTCAGTCTGATCTTTATGGGGATCTCCGGATTATTCATCCTGAAAGGGAAAAACGGACTCAAAGGTCGCGGGAAATGGTTCGTATCAGCTGGAACTGCACTGCCCCTGTTGTATTGGATCTGGTATCAATATCTGCAATAACATCCCCAATAGTTCGTCAATTGTAATGAATGGAACTTTTTGATTTTCCAG
>JBAYJG010000285.1:0-3400 GCA_041665225.1 Bacteroidota bacterium | reverse complement strand
TTTTCTCCAAGCTTGAATGCAGTCGTCGGAGAGATGGGTGTAAGAAGACAATCCACCGAACGGAATGCTTCATTAAAATCGTTTTGGATCAAACGCCTCACCTGCTGCGCTTTGCGATAGTATGCATCGTAATACCCGGAGGACAAGACATACGTGCCAAGCATGATTCTGCGTTTTACTTCTTCGCCGAATCCTTCGCTGCGGGATTTCACATACATGCTCTGTAGATCTCGTGCATTGGGCGACCGGTAACCATACCGTGCACCGTCATACCGTGCAAGATTGGATGATGCTTCAGCCGTTGCCAGAATATAATATGTTGAAATTGTATACCGGGAATGAGGCAGCGACACTTCGATAATTTCTGCACCAGCATTCTTTAATGCATCGATTTTTTGTTTCAGAATCGCACGAATACCGGTATCGAGTGCATCGGAAAAATATTCCTTCGGAAGGCCGATCTTCATGCCGCGCACATTCCGGTTCATTGCTGCAAGATAGTCTGGTACTGCAACATTCGCTGCAGTGGAATCATGCGAATCGCTGCCGGCAATCACCTGCAGTACACGTGCTGCATCACGCACTGTCTTCGCAAACGGACCAATCTGATCGAACGAAGATGCAAAAGCTACAAGTCCGTATCGCGAAACACGTCCATAGGTCGGTTTCAATCCGACAACACCGCAAAAACCTGCCGGCTGACGAATGGAGCCGCCTGTATCAGTACCGAGCGATGTTGTAGCCATTCCTGCAGCAACAGCAACACATGAACCGCTGCTTGAACCTCCCGGTACCCGGGATTCATCCATCGGATGTTTCGTCGGCCCAAATGCGGAGTTCTCACCGGATGAGCCCATCGCAAACTCATCCATGTTTGTCTTGCCGATGAACACTGCATCCGCATCACGCAGCTTCTTGATGACAGTGGCATCGTAGATCGCCTCATAGTGTTCCAGCATTTTTGAACCGCAGGTTGTCACCGTCCCCTGCATACAGAGCACATCCTTCACGGCAATCACCATGCCTGCGAGCGGACCTGCAGTTCCGGACTTGATCTTGGCATCGACATCACGCGCAGTGCGAAGTGCACTGTCGTTGAAGACGTCTAAAAAAGCATTAAGGGATGATCTTGAATTGATAATGGAAAGATGTTCACCGACGCGGGCTTCAACGGTCTCTTTGCCACTCAGCAAACGATCACGATACGAGTCGTATGATTCCTGAATATTCAAATGCGGGATTGTAATCTCTCCCCGTCGTCCGACGGTACGGTCGGAATCGCGGGATGGTTTGTCGAAAATACATTAACTGCGGGAAGCGTTATTTCTTCTCTTCCGGTTTCTTCTCAGTCTCTTCCTTGTTCAGTTCGTTCTGCACTTCGTTCATTCCCTTCTTGAATTCGCTGACTCCTTTTCCGAGTCCGCGTGCAAGTTCGGGAATTTTTTTAGCGCCGAAAAAAATCAATACAACAAGCAAAATTAAAATGATCTCCTGCGTTCCGAGTCCCAACATATCGTCCTTCCTTTCAAATGATTAATGCTGCTGCAGCGGCAGCACAGCCTGATGTAGCAGCACGATATTATACCTTTTGTGCAACAAAACTATTGATGACGGATTCAAAAAAGGCCGTGCCGTCCTGCGAACCGAGCTGGGATTCGCATGCCCGTTCCGGGTGTGGCATCATACCCATAACATTACCGGCGGAATTCATAATCCCTGCAATATTATTCAGGGAACCATTGGGATTTGATTCATCAGTTACTTCACCGAACGTATCACAATACCGGAATAGCACTCGACCATTATCTTCCAACGATGCTATTGTTTCCTTATCCGCAAAATAATTTCCTTCCCCGTGTGCAATCGGAATGCTCAGAACATCGCCAGCCGTAAATGCGTTCGTAAACCTTGAATCAGCATGTTCCACTCTTAGGTTCACATGTTTACATGAAAATGTTAGTGACCGGTTTCTCAACAACGCTCCGGGTAATAGACCGGATTCACAAAGGATTTGGAATCCATTGCAGATTCCGATCACCATTCCGCCATTTTGCGCGAATGCCGTCACTTCTTTCATAATAGGTGAAAAACGTGCGATCGCACCGGTGCGGAGGTAATCGCCATAGGAAAATCCTCCCGGCAGGATAATGACATCGCACGCTTTTAGGTTCGTCTCTTTGTGCCAAAGGAATTCCGCATCCTGTTTCATCACATGCTTTACGACGTGATATGCATCGTGGTCACAATTCGACCCCGGGAACACAACCACTCCAAATTTCAGCGTTGAGCCACTCATACTTTCTTCACCGTAAATGAAAAATCTTCCATGACGGAATTCGCAAGCAATTTTTGACACGCTTCCTGCGTAATGCGTTTCGCATCTTCTTCGGTGGCAGCATCAACAGTCAGTTGGATGGATTTACCGATCCGGACATTGTTGACTGAAGTCATTCCCAGTGAATGAATACCATGTTCCACAGCCTTCCCCTGCACATCCAGGATAGATGGGCGAAGCGTTATCGTTATGATCGATTGGTACATAAGAAGTGTATGATGTGAAAGCTGCGGCGCTTTCGTTGTGATGGAAAAATATGCCTGAACAGTGACGTTCTATTTCGCTGAATCCTCAATTTTGCGCACAAATATATTCAATTTTGCGTTGAAAATCAATGAAACGTATACAGTCAGTGCATAATAAACTCAGTTAAGAATGGCGAATAAACTCAAAAACTGCTTGACTCAAGTTCACCTAATTTAGTATTTTGTATATAGTACAATAACACAAAGGTATCAATCCACAATATATTGATATTATTATCAGCCGTGTCCGGCTGCAGTGAACGGAGAGTTGTTTTATGAGTAAGTCAAAATATGTGACACAGGTCTGTACCTCGTGCGGTCGAGAATCAAAAATGGAGATTATTGGAGCAGTTGTCGGGGCGGAGAATAAAATTTGGTACAGGTGCACTCGCTGTCACCACAGTATGATGATCGATACTACAGGAAAAAACAAAGCAGATAATGTAATTAAATATAACCGTGAAGAGTGCGTTGATTATTCCCCGGAAAAGATATTTGAGATCGGCGTTTCGATCTACCACACCGACTGGGATGATATGGGGAAAGTAACATCGAAAGAAAAAACATCGAGCGGCGGAAACGCCATCTGGGTACATTTTGAAAAGAACGGAATCAAGAAACTGATAGAAAATCTTCAATTCGCTGAATAACTCACTACCGCCAAATTAAGGGAGGTGAAACACTTGGTAGGCATCGTCGTTAACGAAAATGAATCCATTGATCGTGCAATAAGACGCTTCAAAAAGAAATATGAACGCTCTGGCGTTCTGAAAGAATTTAAAAAGCGTACATTTTTCACAAAACCATCCGTGAAAAAACG
>JBAYJG010000284.1:0-3411 GCA_041665225.1 Bacteroidota bacterium | reverse complement strand
ATACAGCCATGTTTTAATATCAAAGGAGATGGTCATTGATGGTCAAACTGCATATCGTGGAGTTTTTTGTAGAGTCCGTTCTTTTGCTTTAACAGTTCGACATGCTTACCCTCCTGCACGATCTTTCCTTGCTCCAGAACGATAATCCTGTCGGCGTTGCGGATGGTAGAAAGACGATGCGCAATCACAAACGAAGTTCTGTTTTGCATCAACCGTTCCATCGCTTCCTGGACGAGAATCTCGCTTTCAGAATCGAGCGCGGATGTCGCTTCATCGAAGATCATAATAGGAGGATTTTTCAGTAGTGCACGCGCAATGGACAACCGTTGACGCTGACCGCCGGAAAGTTTCACTCCCCTGTCTCCAATCATCGACTCAAATCCGTGCGGCATCTCTTCGATGAACGAAAGAGCATTTGCCGCTTTGGCAGCATCGCGGATCTTTTCGATAGGACAATCATCCAACCCGTACGCAATATTGTTGCGAACCGAATCATTGAACAGAATCGTTTCCTGCGTAACGATACCAATCTTTTCCCGAAGGGATTTTACGGCGATATCCTTGATATCGATGCCGTCGATAAAAATGCCGCCGTTGATCGGATCATAAAATCGCGGTAACAGGTCTACAAAAGTAGTTTTTCCGCTGCCGCTGGGACCGACAAGCGCGATCAACTCCCCTTTCCGCACACGGATATTCACGTCGGAAAGAACGACTCGCTTTTCACCAGATTCTGCTGAGTATCCAAAAGTGACATTCTTGTACTCAACTGTATCTTTGATATCTGCAATTGGAACAGCGCCAGGAGAGTTTTGAATCGCCGGTTTGGTATCCAATATCTCAAAAATGCGCTTTCCTGCTGCAGAAAATTCCTGCAGCCGGTTATTCACACTGGCAAGGTCCTTCACCGGGGGCATGATCTGGAAGATAGCAAACAGGAATCCTAAAAATTCGGCTGCTTTCATTTCGCCGGTGATCAACACTTGCTGTCCGCCGTACCAGATTATGACAGCGCCGGCTAAGATCGACAACAGTTCCGTCGACGGCGAGGAAAGATTCCTGATGCGGGTCATTTTCAGAATCGTTTTGAAATAGCTCTGCGTCTCTTTACGGAACTTTTTGTTCTCGAACTCCTCCATCGCAAATGCTTTCACCACTTTCACATTGGAGATCGTTTCCTGCAGTACGGAAGTAATGTCCGCCATCTTCTCCTGCATAATGCCGCTTTGTTTATGCAGCCGCAGGCCAATACCGGAGATGATCAACAGAATCAGCGGAAAGACAATGAACGCAAGCAGCGTCAATTTCCAGCTTAAGGTGAACGCTATCGTCAGAAACACAATGATAAGCAACGGCTCTTTGATCATCGTGACGAAACTTGCGGAGACTCCGCCGTTCACCACATTCACATCGTTGGTTACCCGCGAGATGAGATTGCCGGTCCGTTCATTGGTGAAGTAACTGAGCGAGAGATTGTGCAGATGTTCATAGAGTGCGTTGCGCAAATCGCGCATCAGGCTTTGTTCGACTCGTGCCATCAGGTACGACTGGCAATAATCAAAGATGTTCTTCATCATGAAGACAAGAAAGATCAGCGCGCAGATTTTGAAGAGTGCTTCAGATTTTGTACCGGCAAAAAGGAAACCGCGGATGCCGTTCTCCAAATACTGCTTCACACCGACGATTTCGTTCGGAACCAACTGGTTCTTCGGCGGCGTCTGTGTCGCAGAAATTTCTACCGGTGTCTGATCGAACAGTGTTTCCAGCAGCGGGATGGTTAGATAGATGGATGCACCGCTGAAGACCGAGAACATGATCGTACAGCAAATGGAAAGCGCCAACGTACGCCAGTACGGACGGACATAGGCAAGAATGCGAAAAAATGTTGTCATCGGTCAATTCACATCACACAGCGATGTGACCTCTCTGTCCAAAAAAATATTATGTAATGTCATGCCAGACTAGAAAAACGGTCATGGTGAGCAAGGCGCAGGTTAAGATATGTCATCCTTCGACGTATCCTTCAAACAACGAAGGATTTGCTCAGGATGACTGCTTTTACTGCGCCGCGTCGAACCATTCTAATAAAAAAATATCTTTCTGTGCAACATGAGTTATAAATTTTTGAGCCTGGCAATATCCGCCGGAACGACAGGCGGTAATCCAGTTCCATGCTTCTGTGCAGACTGGTACTCCCAGCATTTTGCAAAGATCGCCAAAGAATGGACTGCTGAATAATACGCAAGCAAATATCCGTGAAATCCGTCCTTATACCCTTTTAACGAGACAAACATCCGCAGAAAGACGGAGATCGGATTAACAATGAAATTATACCAACGCACAGTTCTGCCCCATGACAGCTTGTTCAAAACATCCAATGATGAATAGTCATTCATCTTCTCGATATACTGATGCAACGAGCTGTATGTATAATGATTGAGATCCGCTGTAAGCATGCCGATCATCCCTTCGATCAGGAATCCTTCATGCACAGGACGATGATTCATCCGCGTTTTAGATTTTCTAAACAACCGTAACTGGTATCCAGGGTACCATCCTCCATATTGGATCCATTTTCCCAAGAAGAAACTTTTCCTGGGAACTTCATATCCGTTCAACGACTCCGGTTGTGCAATGGTCACCAGGATTTCTTTCTGCAATTCTTCCGTCACCTCCTCATCCGCATCGAGCGAAAAGACCCATTCATTCGACGCCTGATGCATGGCAAACTCTTTTTGTTTTGCAAATCCATCCCAAGGACGAACTATGACGCGGGCCCGTAGCGATTCTGCAATAGACACAGTCCTATCCGTACTCTCTGCATCTACCACAATGATCTCATCCGCCCACTGAACGCTTTTTAAACATCGTTCAATGTTCGTTTCTTCATTTTTTGTTATGATAACGACAGAGAGCATGGGAAAAATATCTTCACTTGAGTGAATGGATCATTGAAACATTGAATCAGTGGTTCATTGTCTGATGTTATTTTACTACGATATTCACCAGCTTATTCTTCACAACAATCTCTTTCACGATCTGTTTCCCGGTAATATGCGTCTGAACATTCGGCTCTGCGTGAGCGATCGTTTTAAGCTCATTTTCCCCGGTGTCTGTCGGTGCATTGAACTTTGCACGGATCTTTCCGTTCACTTGCACCACAATCTCCACCTGATCCATCACCGTCAACGCTTCGTCATGTTTCGGCCAGTGTGCAGCTTTAAAAAGCGAACCGGTATTTCCCAACCGATTCCACAATTCTTCAGCGATGTGCGGAGCGAACGGTGAAAGAACAACGACAAATTCCTGCATCAGTTTTTTCGGCAACTTCTCCTGTTTGTACGCTTCGTTGATAAAGATCATCATTTGTGCGATGGCTGTATTGAACCGCAGCGCAGGAACATCTTCCGT
>JBAYJG010000283.1:0-3416 GCA_041665225.1 Bacteroidota bacterium | reverse complement strand
CCAGATTTTCCGCTTTTTTGAATCCCGTTATGAGCGGAATCCGAAAAGCGGGACTTCACTGCGTTCCGCAATAAAACTGCGGAACTCGTTTAGAATGACAAGGATTTTATATTGTATTATTTCGTCGTTGAGTAGTAACAACTATTCAATCTTTCGCTGTACAACATTGAAGCATTAACCGTAACCGTTATGAAGTTTCGACAAGCGAAAAAAATATGGCTGCTAGTGAGAGATTCAGCAATTGCCTGGGATTCGGATAATGTATTGCGTCTTGGTGCAGCGTTGTCATACTATACTGTTCTATCACTCTCTCCGTTGTTGATCATTATAATAGTCCTTTCCAGTTTTGGATTTGGAAAGGAAGCCGCCAGCGGACATTTGGTAGCTCAAATTCGGGGCATTGCTGGTATAGAGGGAGCAAAATTTGTGCAATCAATGATCGAAAGTGCATATAACTCTGGTGCAAGCATACCGGCGGCAATATTCAGTGTTTTTACGCTCTTTCTTGGAGCATCTGGCGTATTTGTAGAACTTCGGGATTCTCTCAATACCATCTGGAGAGTAAAACGACAATCAACAGGAACGATTCTCGCATTTTTACACGGGAGATTTCTTTCAATCATCATGATTATTGGACTTGGATTCTTATTGCTGGTTTCGCTGCTCTTCAGCGCGATCGTGAGAGTCTTTAGCAACTATCTCAGCACAACGATAGTGTCGATTGAAGGACTATTTCCGGTATTGGATGTTGCCTTTTCACTTGTCGGGATTATGCTACTGATCGCTCTCATCTTTAAATACCTTCCCGACGCTGTCGTTACATGGTCTGATGTTTGGATTGGCGCAGCGGTCACATCACTGTTGTTCTCAGTGGGTAAAGTTGTCATCGGGCTGTATCTCGGAAGCACGGTAATCGGAACGGCATTCGGTGCTGCAAGTTCGCTTGTGATGCTGATGATATGGGCTTTTTATTCCATTCAGATCATTCTCTTTGGTGCGGAATTTACGAGACTCTATGCCGATCGATTTGGAACAACGATCGTTTCGCGTTAAATGCCTGAGATCGTTTCTCTGGACACAATACCAATGAGTGAAAATAGACCACAGTGACGGAAATTAAAAAACCAACATACGTTCGATCATTCTTGAGGTATTTCCTGTGGATGGTTGTAGGAATAGTGGGCACGATGTTGCTTCTGATAGTGGCGCTGCAGTTCACCTCTGTGCAGCGATTCATTGCCAAAAAAGTAATTTCTTCCATTTCTGAAAAAACCGGTACCCACATTGGTATTGGATCTGTTGAGATCGCATTTACACATTCTGTTGTCCTGCGCGATATTTTTGTGGAGTCACAACAGAGAGACACACTCCTCTCTATCCACTCTCTTGCGCTCGATGTGAATCTGTTCGGACTTCTTTCCAATACGATTCGATTGAGCAATGTACGGATCGATTCAATGACGGCGCATATCACACGTTCTCTTCCAGACAGTGCTTTCAACTTTGATTTTATCCTTGATAGCCTCACGGCTGATTCATTACCCTCTACGGCGCTTCCCGAAACATCATCCGCCGGACAATGGAACATTACTGTCGGGGGAGTGGATCTTCAACATATCAATGTTTCATATGATGATGATGTAAGCGGGTTGAATGCGCTTCTCAACATCGGCCGCTTGAAGCTTTCAATTGATACATTCGATCTTGCAAATAATCGATTTCACATCGATGATGCATCCATTGAGCATACTCGTGTTTCACTCCAGCAGACCAAAAAAACTTCCATAGAAGAATCGACATCTTCCAATCTGGATATTGGTGTTGGTACTGTTTCGTTGGAACACGTTCAGGTAACATATGAAAACAGAATTTCCGGTGATCAATATACAGCGAATGTAGGCAGTTCAGAGATTGTTGCAGAAAAGATTTCTCTTCCAAAGCACATTCTTGCAGTTAAAAGTGTGCGGCTTGATAGATCAACATTCAGTGCGGTAATGAAGAGAGTCCCGGAAGATACATCGAAACAAAGACCTGATAGCTCCGGCATGGATTGGGTCATTGGTGTCCAAAATCTTCAGATAAATAATAATTCTATTCAATACGAAATATCAAATGATACCGTGATCAATGGTTTTGATCCGAATCATCTTTTTATTAAGGATCTGGCGGTAGATGCTGAAAACATCTACTTCAGTGAAAAACGAATGGGTGCAGGTATCTCGCATATTTCTTTCGTGGAAAAAAGTGGATTTACTCTTCTTG
Source organism: Bacteroidota bacterium (assembly GCA_041665225.1). Classification (GTDB taxonomy): domain Bacteria; phylum Bacteroidota; class Ignavibacteria; order UBA10030; family UBA8401; genus UBA8401. The sequence continues at coordinate 1,154 of JBAYJG010000283.1, read as the reverse complement.
AATTATCCGGGAAAGTGACATTCGATTCACTCCATGCCGCACTCGGACAGCTTCTTGTTCAAACTCCAACAAGTAGAATTCACCAAAATGTGGTTCTTTCGTATCCATCCCTTGCCGTCCTATACAATGATATTGGAAATGCAACATTGAATGCAACGCTGAACGAATCGACGATTAGTGTTACTGATCTCTTGTTGTTTCAGCCCTTGCTTCCACTGAGAAATGATTCTGCAGGGGCGATCAGAACGTCATTGGAAATATCCGGACTGGTGAATGATCTTCATATTAAAAAATTTACGTTGACCACAGGAGACTCAACATTCGTTGAACTTTCTGGTGCTATACGGGGTTTACCGGAAATAAAAACGACAAATTTTGAGATTGATCTGCATCGCTTTTCATCCGGAAGAGAAGATATCCTTAGTTTTGTCTCTGATTCTCTCATACCGAAAGAGATAGTAATTCCTTCTTTAATGAACGCGAGTGGTAAATTTAATGGGACCATTGACAATTTTTCTGCATCGACGGATATCCAGACAACGATCGGCAATATATTTGCAAAAGCAACACTGAGTTCGAGCGATAAGGAAAATGCAACATCAGCGCAATGGACTGCTGATGTTAATATCAAAGAGTTTGATCTCGGCGCTCTCCTTAATGATACCGCTACGTTTGGCGCAGTTTCATTGAAAGCATCTCTTACAGGAACGGGGTTGACTAAAGAAGACATTTTGGCTGAAATAAACGTTTCAGCGGATAAGATTGAATTGAATGGGTATTCGTATCGCAGACTTTCTATTGAAGGGACAGCGAGTGCGGCAATGTTTAAAGGGAAAGCGGAGATCCAGGATTCGAATATTGCGTTTGTTTTCAACGGGTTCATCAATACCGGAAAAAAAGATCCTGCATACAAATTTATTTTCGATCTGAAAGGTGCGGACCTTCAACGCCTTCATCTTATGGATGATGATATCCGCGTCGCCGGCGTAATCAAATCCGACTTGATCGGAGAGGGGATTAACGATATCAACGGCATTGTCGATATCCGGAATGTTGTCATTACAAAGAACGGCAAGAGATATCTTATCGATTCATTAATGTACGCATCGGTGAACAATGCTAATGAAACGCATATTAGTTTTGCATCGACCATT
>JBAYJG010000282.1:0-3431 GCA_041665225.1 Bacteroidota bacterium | reverse complement strand
TTCATACTGGATTCACCCTTTCCTTTTAGGGAAAGCAATATTCCTGCACTTAACGGATTACATGTTATTCGAAGAGTATCGTTGTATGTTTGGACAGAATCAGGATTGAATCTGAGGACAATCGATGTGGAATCATTGGAATGCAACATTAATGGCAATGGTGAACTAGAGAATGAATATGCCGTTGCACGCTTTGAAATTGCCGTGACGGACAGCGAATTCACTGAAAGATTTTTTACCGTAATCGCGACTGAGGATGTCTCACCTATTTTTACACCGCCAAAGTCTATCGATGAAATGTTTACTGTTAACTTCGGCCCAGGTGACTCACCTTTCAAATATATTTTTGAAACACCGGCAGTTGAATACACAATAACTGAATCACGATGAGTACCGAATGTTGTTGGTGTATGTTTCAAAGAAATTTCTGCACTGTCGTACGATGCAATCTGTAATGGGAATGTTTGAGTGACAAAAAATTGATTTGTAAACAATCGTATGGAATCAATCTTCGTTGGTGTTATTTTAGAAAATAATTTTACAACTATCGTACTCGTATCGTTCAACTTTGTTTGAGTGAAATTGAGTGAGTCACGTTCAAAATATAATTCCGGAGAAGGTGGTGAAAAAAATCCGTTTCGAAGTATTGAAAGAGTTCCAGATTGATTATTACAGACAATTAAGTCTATAATGCCGTAGGTTCCTGTAATATCAAGCGCTGTAATACCTTGCGGTACATTTGACAAAGGAATGGAAAATGTATCCGGAAGTGAAACACCTTTGTTCCGGAAGATCACAACAGATTTCGAACCGCGATTCGTGATGGCTAGATCAACATCTCCATCTCCATCAAAATCGTTTCCACAGATTGCGACCGGCTCTGTTCCACCAATGGAAAAATGTTCAGGACCTTGGAATCGTCCTTTCGTATCATTTTTGAGAATGGAAATATTATTTGTTCCGCTATTGATCGTAGCAAGATCCACATAACCATCCGGGCCAAGCACCGCATCGTATGCGATAACACTCACTGGATTGGATCCGACCGAATATGTCGTGTCGTATGATAATCGTCCGGTCGAATCATTTTTCAAAAGTACAAGACTGTTTTTACTCACCAAGGATATTGCACCATCAAGATATCCATCGTTATTTAAATCATCCAAAAGAACTCCGCTGGGAACTCCGGCAAGCGATATTGACTGCATCAATGTCAACGAATCATTTTTATATCGGTAGATGCGAAAAAGACTATCCGCAGTACTGACCATTGCAATGTCAAGAACGCCGTCATTATCACAATCGGCAACAGCCAGTCCAACCGGTTCTTTGCCGACAGGAAAATGTTTTGATGTAAATGCACCTACACCATTATTTATTAACAAACTCATACTATTTGACAACCGGTTAGCAACAATAATATCCGGAGATCCATCACCGCTAAGATCGGCAACGGAAATTGCTTCGGGAGAAGAGCCGACAGAATAATTCACGGCAGGAAAAAATCCGTTTCGACGTGTATTCAGATATACAGAGACTGTTGCAGAATTCTTTTGCGTCACTGCCGCATCCGAATATCCGTCACCGTTAAAATCTCCAACGGCTATAGAGTATGGTGAAGAAGGGGAAGAGATCGGATTCTGCTGTTCGGTGAACTCTCCTTTCCCTTGCAATATTTCAGTAACGAATTTATAGGAAAATCCTCCGACAATCGGCTGATACGGTAAAAGCGTACTCACACTGTCTGTAAGCGTACATTGAAGCTGCTCTCCAAAAATATATTTTTTCTTCGATGTCAATGATACCTGGAGCTTTCCCTGATCGTATACTATCGCACCAAAGTGTCTTCCGCTTCTGTCCCCATACAGTGTAATCGAAGAAGAGTTTAACGTGCCTGCGAACATCGCCGTGGAAAATCCTATCGTCACCGGTGCTTGCAACGAAATACCTGTTGCATTGAGCGAGGGATTGACTGACACCAATGGAGTACGCAACGTTTGTGTGGCCGCACTGGTCGCCGTGACAATTACATATAAAATTATTAGAATGATCCTTTTCTGCATTATGGTCTTGTCAATTTTCACTAATGACGTTTCTAAAATACTATCGAACGTCATAAAATAATGTTCATCCTTCGTCGCGCTCGCAAAAAACGCTCGCTTGCTCAGGATGAACTAGTAGCTAAGTATTTTATTAACTGATGTTACGCGAAGAGGTAAATGTGGTTCGACGCGGCGCAGAAACGGTGGTCATCCTGAGCAAATCCTTCATTGTTTGAAGGATGCGTCGAAGGATGACTTAACTAACTTAGCCTGCGCCTTGCCTGCCTTGCCGTCAGGCAGGCTCACCATAATCAGTTTTCTTGTTTAGTCTACGACTCGTAGAGCGTAACATGAGTTATTAAATCTTTGTTCACCCTTCGTCTCCATTACTTATTGTTAACATAGTTTTGATAATTTCCGAGAATTATTATTACCGCGGAGTGACCAACATCATGAGACTGGCGTTAGAATTCAGCAGTAACTCCCAGCGATGGAACAATCCCGGTCGAAATTGGAATTTCAATCCTTTTATTAACATCACTATAAAATGGTACGCCTCTCCACTTTCTATTATAGACATTCTGCACATCTAGGTATGTAACAAATTGTACCGATTCAGATTCCCACCTTCGCGAAATACGAAGGTCTAGATTGTGATTCGATTCTGTTCGTGCTGTATTATAGAGTGCACTTGATCGTTCAAAGAACTTTTTGGCACCAACGCCAACCGGTGTGTATGGCCGACCGGAAGAATATCGAAACGTAGCGGTCACTTCCCACCATTCGTTAAAAATATACCCGCCGGCGGTATTGAAAACAATATGCTGATCATTATTGCTCGGTCTGCTTACACCGTCGAATGCAGTAAATTTTGTTTCACTTACACTAAGTGAGATGCGCCCATACAATGGAATTTCAGAAAGTTTTTTTTCCATGAAAAAATCGATTCCTCGAGAAACCCCGTGCCCAACACTCCCTAAAAAATCGAGTCCAAATGCAGTGTATGCTTCGGCTAAATCAGTCACATCCGCCCCGGAGTTGACCATAACAATGTATGGCCGCGCAATACTGACTGGATATTGTTGATATTGTTTGAGATATCCTTCAACATTGAATTTCAGATCCGAAAAAAGGTAACGCTCCATTCCAAGAATAAATTGATTCATTCCCAAATAATTCAGCGAACGATTATACGGATTGGTCATCAACCATATATATGATGGCGATTGATAATAACGTCCGACACTTGTTGAAATCTTTGTCACTTCATCCAGAGAATAGGAAACAGAAAGCCGGGGACCAACAACTGTAGAATTGTTAATTAAAGTAAATAGGTCGGAACGAACGCCAAATGATATTTTGAGATCTCCAACAGTTTGAGCAACCTGG
>JBAYJG010000281.1:0-3443 GCA_041665225.1 Bacteroidota bacterium | reverse complement strand
CGTGCTCGGACAATCCACCAATGATGAATACGAAATCGTCAGCGGACTGGAAGAAGGGGAAATGATTGCTGTCTCCGGGGGATTCCTTATTGATTCTGAAAGTGCGCTCCGACAGCCGAGTGCGGCTGATCCTCATGCGGGGCATAACACTGAACAACGAGAAAGCGAAAAGAAGCAGTCTGCAACGGAAGATCATTCAGCTCACACGTCCAAAACGATAGAACCGAAAAAAATTCAAATGCCGCTGCACGCCATCCCGGACAACAGGACGATCAAAATTACCGTTGATGGAGGTTATGATCCCCAAGTAATTCGTGCGAAAGTTGGTCAAGAATTACGCTTGCAATTCCACCGGACAGAAGATTCTGAATGTACCAACGAAGTCGTTTTTGAAGAGTTAAATATCCGTAAAAAACTACCGGCATTCAAAACCACAACCGTTACGTTCACACCGAAGAAAGTCGGCGTGATTTCTTTCGCATGCGGTATGGGAATGGTGCATGGAAAGCTGATCGTAGAGAGATAAGATGACAGCACCGAGTTTCAGGGATCAAGAATCAAGATTCAAGCGCTACAATCTGAAACGTGGAACCTGAATCACTTCTCAAACGATTAGCACATTAATTTTCAAATTAATTCAAGAATACTTTTATGATAGAAAAAATTATTGATTACTCCGCGCGGAATAAATTCATTGTCATTCTGGTGTATCTCATTATCATCGGTTGGGGAATTTGGGCGGTTACCAAGACTCCTCTCGACGCAATTCCCGACCTCTCAGAAAATCAAGTGATCGTTTTTACCGAATGGATGGGTCGTTCTCCCCAATTGATTGAAGATCAGATCACATTCCCCCTCGTCACTTCATTGCAAGGAGTGCCGGAAGTAGAAGCAATACGAGCGCAGTCGATGTTCGGAATGTCGTTCATCTATATTATATTTAACGAAAACACCGATCTCTATTGGGCTCGAAGCCGTGTGTTGGAAAAACTTTCCACCGTGCAATCTTCTCTTCCGCAAGGAGCAAAAATGCAGCTCGGTCCGGATGGAACGGGTGTTGGTCATGTATTTTGGTATACCGTTGAAGGTAAATACGATCTCGGAACGCTTCGAGCCATCCAGGATTGGTATATAAAATTGAATCTTCAGGGAGTTCAAGGAGTTGCCGAAGTTGCATCGGTCGGTGGATTTGTTAAACAATATCAAGTGGATGTTGATCCGGACAAAATGAAATCGTTAGGTGTAACAGTGAACGATATCCGCAATGCGGTGATGAGATCGAACAATGATGTCGGCGGAAAGATCATCGAAATTTCAGACCAGGAATATTTCATTCGCGGACAAGGATACATTCAAACAGTTGGTGACGTAGAGAATATTGTAGTTGGTACCGGATCAACCGGCACACCGATCTATGTCCGCAATATCGGTCGCGTACAACTCGGCGGCGATATCCGGCGCGGTTCATTGGAACTGAACGGCGAAGGGCAGGTGGTCGGTGGGATTGTTGTTGCGCGATACGGCGAAAATGCAAAAGATGTAATCGACCGTGTGAAAAAACGGATTGAGGAAATCTCTCCCGGACTTCCGGAAGGGGTGGTAATAAAAGCATCGTATGACAGAAGCAGTTTGATTATGGCAGCAGTCGATACGTTGAAAGGAGCACTGATCGAAGAAGCAATCGTCGTAAGCATTATTGTGTTTCTTTTTCTTCTTCATGTACGTAGTGTGATTCGGGTAATCATCGAAATTCCGGTTGCCGTATTAATCGCATTCATTGCTATGAAACTTGGGGGGATCACCTCCAATATTATGTCGCTGGGAGGGATTGCGATTGCTATCGGTGTGATTGTTGATGCTTCCATCGTTATGGTGGAAAATGCATACCGTAATGTAGCGGAAGCGCAGGAACAAAAGGGAACATTGACCAATGAGGATTACATAGAGATATCGATCATGTCGGCAAAACAAGTCGGACCTTCGATCTTCTTTGCGGTAGCGATCATGGTTGTATCGTTCCTGCCGGTGTTTATGCTTGAAGGACAAGAAGGAAAACTTTTTAAACCGCTTGCCTTTACAAAAACATTCGTGCTTGCCGGTTCGGCGATCATAGCAATCACACTCGTTCCCATGCTCATGACGATGCTGACGCGCGGCAAGTTTCGCAGCCAGGATCAAAATCCGATCACACGAGTATTGAATCGACTGTATGCTCCTGTGATCCATTGGGTATTAAAATATCGTAAGACAACTATTGCATTGAACATTGCAGCGCTTGTCATCACCATTCCAATGATCATGAATATCGGTTCTGAATTCATGCCGCCGCTTGATGAAGGGAGTCTGTTGTTTATGCCTGTTACCCTTCCCTCCGCTTCCATCACCGAGGTAAATCGGATCTTACAGGTGCAGGATGCGATCATCAAAACAGTACCGGAAGTTCATCATGTGCTTGGCAAAGCGGGAAAGGCGGAAACATCTACTGATCCTGCTCCATTGAGTATGATAGAGTCGATTATTTTATTAAAACCGAAAAGTGAATGGCGTCCCGGAATTACGAAAGATGATATCATTGCCGAACTGGATGCGAAATTGCAAATCCCCGGCGTTCGCAATGGCTGGACACAACCGATCATCAACCGCATCAACATGCTCTCTACTGGTGTGCGTACAGATTTGGGAGTGAAGATCTTCGGAAAAGATTTGGATACACTCGAACAACTTGCCATTCAAGCGGAACAAATTCTCCGCACTGTTCCCGGTGCCGCGGACCTCTATGCTGAAAGAACACAAAGCGGCAGGTTTGTTGATATCGCAATCGACAGAGAAGCGGTGGCGAGGTACGGAATTAATGTCGGCGACGTCCAGGATATTGTTGAGACGGCTATCGGCGGAGAAAATATCGGCACGGTGATTGAAGGACGGCAGCGGTTTCCGATCCGAGTACGATTTCAAAAAGATTATCGTCAGACTATCGAGTATTTGAGAAATCTTCTTGTGCCGGTGAATATCGCCAGAGGTGGAAACCAAAATTCCGTTATCAGCAGTCAGCCATCATCCTCAAGTTCCGGCGGAGGAGGAATGTCTTCGATGGGAAGCAGTCAAACCGAACAACGACCTTCTGCGACACAAAGCATGGTGTCGGAAATGTCCACAGTATCTAACCGCAGTTATATTCCTCTCGGACAATTAGCAAAAATCAACATCGTTCCCGGTCCGCCGATGATCTCGAGCGAAGATGCGCAGCTTCGTTCCATCGTTTTTCTGAACGTGCGCGGCCGGGATATGGGAAGTTTTGTCAATGAAGCAAAGGAAGTTCTCACTAGCAAAATGAAACTACCAACAGGATATACGTTGAAATGGAGCGGACAATGGGAAAACCAGGTCCGTGCAAAGGAACGGTTGACGATTATGATGCCGGTGGTGTTTTTGATTATTTTCGT
>JBAYJG010000280.1:0-3480 GCA_041665225.1 Bacteroidota bacterium | reverse complement strand
CCGCCGTCGCTGGCCATATGGACGTCAATCTATCGGTGCGTATCGAAGAGAGATTTTTCCAGATCGCCATGCTTCACATTATTCCCGCCGCCGCCGAAGAAGTGGCACGTACCGCAATTCGATTTTGTCGGACGGCCGACGCGCTGCGCTACGAGAGTAAGATTTACCGAAGGGTCCGGCATTCCGGCACCGGAAGATTTCTTCACGTATGTGTCGCTGTTATCGTGGCATGCGAGACAATCCACATTGTTCGGATCGTTGAAATTGAAATTCTTGTCCCCCCAGCCGTAACCGATGTGGCATTTGTTGCAGCTCTGTTCATTGGTACTGATACCGATACAGAAATTATTCAGGATATTTTTCTTGCCGACATATCGGATGCCGCGGCCTTCTATATATTCTTCCCGTTCCCAATTCCAGTGGGATGATTTCATCACTTCTGTATGTCGTTCATTGTGGCAGTTGATACAGGCAGCAGTAACTTCCTGTGGTTTCGTAAACTTCCGTTGGAGTTGCGAAAATTTGGAATGATCGACCGACGGTGTTTCTTTCGTGGAATACTGTTCTTTCAAAAGTTCCAAGGGAGTCGGTTCTGCATCCTTTTTGGTGATGGTAGAAACAAAATAGAGAACGAAAATGGAGAATGCGATAAGGGGGATGATGATTCGTTTCATAGGAATATGATAGAGTAATTCAGGTCTGACGTGTTGAAGACCGGATAATCAGTTCTTTAATCTGTTCACAGTTACTGGAAAATTGATAGACTTCGCAGAGGCGGCAATCCTTCGTAGCACAGGCGGAATGTTTGTGTTCGTACGTCCAGCATCCGCCAGAATGATTCTTGAATGCCGGGCAACGATTTCGTTCTTCGGCGGAACATTGAATCATGTCCCAGCACGGGATCAATCCGTGTATATGTCGTATTCCTCCGATGCTGATTTTTTCTTCGTTGATTGCTTTACGGATACATTCAATCCGGTCGATATCCGCTTTGGAATACCGCCGTTGATGCCCCTTTGTTTTTGAAATCAGCAGCAACCCTTCGTTTTCATACAGTCGCAGTGTCTGTACTGAAACACCAAGTTTGTTGGCAACTGTACTGATGGAATAGAGGGGGTGATAATATTGATCAGGATTCATAGCTACAGTTATAATTGGCAACTATTGTGCCATTAAAACACAGTTGTTTCACATGGCAAATCCTTCTGATTCTTCCCCTTTTTGACAAAAAAAGAAAAGACAATTCCTATCTCTGAAAACAAGAGTCTTGAATCCGCTTAAAAACTCTACATATTCTCTTTTCTGGATTTTCAGATTAATGGCACTGAAATTGCAGTAAATCCCTCCGATATTCTGAATCAAAACTACGAAAGGATGTTATATGTCAAAGTATGTGTACAGTTTCGGGAACGGACGCGCGGAAGGTAAAGCACAGATGAAAGCCCTGCTGGGCGGCAAAGGTGCGAACCTTGCAGAGATGACCAACATCGGTCTTCCGGTCCCGCCGGGATTTACGATTACAACAGAAGTTTGTACCTATTATTACGCTCACAACAGGCACTATCCCACCTCGCTCGCCAAAGAAATCTACCTCGCACTTCAGAAATTAAACAAACAGATGAAAGCAAAATTCGGTGATCCGAAAAATCCATTGCTGGTCTCTGTCCGTTCCGGTGCTCGTTCCTCCATGCCGGGGATGATGGATACCATTCTGAATCTCGGAATGAACGACGTGGTGGCGGATGGACTGATTGAGAAAACGAAAAATCCGCGGTTCGTGTACGATTCGTATCGCCGCTTTGTGCAGATGTACGGCGATGTGGTGATGGGAGTAAAACCGAAGGGAAAGCATGACATTGATCCGTTCGAAGCTATAATTGAATCGAAGAAGAAATCGCGCAAAGTGCATCTGGACACCGATCTGACTACAGAAGATCTGAAAGACCTTGTCCGACTGTTCAAGAAAGCGATCAAGCAGAATACCGGAAAGGAATTTCCGGAAGATCCCGAAGAACAGCTCTGGGGTGCAATCGGCGCTGTGTTCGGATCTTGGAACAACGAACGTGCGAACGCATACAGAAAAATGAACGGAATCCCGAGTTCGTGGGGAACTGCCGTGAACATCCAGGCAATGGTGTACGGCAATATGGGTGATAATTCCGGAACAGGCGTTGCTTTCACACGCAATGCAGCAACCGGCGAAAATGAATTCTACGGCGAATATCTGATGAACGCACAGGGTGAGGATGTCGTTGCTGGTATCCGCACGCCTCTGCCGATCAGTGAATTGAAAAAAGCGCGACCGGTCATCTACAAACAATTGGAAGTGATTCGTAAGAATCTGGAGAAACATTTCCGCGACATGATGGACATCGAGTTCACTATTCAAGAAGGTGTGCTGTTTATGTTGCAGTGCCGCGTTGGTAAACGGACCGCGCTTGCATCCACACGCATCGCCATCGACATGGTGAAAGAACGATTGATTGATGACAAAGAAGCGCTCATGCGCATCGAACCGGACCAGTTGAACCAGTTGCTCCGGCCGGTGTTCGATGTGAAAGAGAAAGAAGCCGCAGTGAAAGGGGGACGACTGCTGGCAAAAGGACTGAACGCCGGTCCCGGTGCAGCAACAGGCCGCATCGTTTTTACCGCTCCTGATGCGGAAGAATGGAAAGACCGCGGTGAGCATGTTATTCTCTGCCGTACGGAAACATCTCCGGAAGATATCAAAGGGATGAATGCAGCAGAAGGTATTTTGACGGCATTCGGCGGTATGACATCGCACGCAGCGCTCGTTGCCCGGCAGATGGGAAAAGTTTGTATCGTCGGCTGCGCATCGCTCGAAGTTGACTACATGTCGCATTCCATGAAAGTGGGCGGCCGCATCGTACGCCAGGGGGACTGGATCTCCATCGATGGTTCAACCGGCGAAGTGATCGACGGTAAGATTCCGACCAAACCGTCCGAAGTGGTAGAAGTACTCATCAACAAGACGCTTGACCCCAAAAAAGCACCATCCTACCAGCTCTTTGCAAAGATCATGTCGTGGTCGGACCGGTACCGCACACTGGGCATCCGTACCAATGCGGATCAGCCCGATCAAGCATCGAATGCGATCTCATTCGGCGCGGAAGGAATCGGACTCTGCCGTACAGAACATATGTTCTTCGGTGAAGGAAAGATCACTCCGATGCGGGAAATGATCCTTTCAGATACAATTGATCAGCGGAAGAAGGCGTTGGCAAAATTGCTGCCGTTGCAGCGAGAGGATTTCGAAGGAATCTTCCGTGCAATGAACGGATTCCCGGTAACGATCCGTACCATTGATCCGCCGTTGCATGAATTCCTGCCGCACGATAAGGCGACGCAGAAATGGCTCGCCCGCGAGATGGGACTGCGCTACGAAAAAGTGCACCGCCGTGTGCAGGAACTGCATGAGTTCAATCCCATGCTCGGATTCCGCGGATGCCGTCTTGGCAT
>JBAYJG010000279.1:0-3527 GCA_041665225.1 Bacteroidota bacterium | reverse complement strand
GATAAATTGTTTGTGATAGAAACATGAGTTGTTGTCCGAAAAAGTGAATCAACCCAAACCAGTAGAGATGATGCATGTCCGGTATTGAAATCGTGACCAAACGTGTGCTCTCCATAATTGTGCGTAATGCCCCATGATTTCAGTGAATCGCTGAAATCTCTGCTCATGGCATACAATGATATGAATGAATCATTCGAGCCTGCCCTGATATACATATTCATTGAATTAGACGGTTTATGATTGACAACAAAATATTGCCGTGCCAGTGTGAAAGCATCGGTTCGCAGACACAACGCGAAAATCGAGTCACGCAGCTGTCCGGTTCCTTCGACGAGAGGGAATTGGCACTTGTACGGATTTGTCGTGTCAGGCGAGAATGCGCTTGCAAATCCCCAGGCCACATAGGTATAAGGTTTCGCCGCGTTCGGAGGGGTGTAGATAAAGTTGGGACTTTCAGTTGTGTTAATATATTTGAAGATTTCATCCGCGCGTTCAAACATAATGTCGCCGCAGAACGAGGCAAATCCGGAGAAGATTTCTGGTGAAGCAAGTGCGAGCCGTGCACACCCGCCGCCACCCATTGAAAATCCGCCGAGAATCCAATACCTGCGGTCGAGTTTTACCGGATATTCTTGTTTGATCCATTGAACTAGGTCTTTAACAATGTAGTCGCCATGCTTTCCATTGACTGGTGAATTTGCAAAATATGTCCGTGTGTACATACCGCCGCTGCCGTCCGGAACTACAATGAGCATTTGTTTCACCTGGTTGTTGTTCAATAACGATGTCAGCGCGGAGTTGAACATATTAAAAGCACCCGGCGACATTGTCCATCCCGGCAGGAAAATCAGTACTGGGCATGGAGATGCAGCAGAGATCGAATCAGGTTTATGCACGACGACAGTTCGATTTTGATTCAAACTCTGGCTGAAGAACTGTCGGGTCTCGGTTGTTACTTGAGCAAAAAGGTGTTGAGAGAATACAACACATACAATAAACACCAATACTTTCTTCATAGTAATCTCCAATAATTATTTCACCACCATTAATTTTTTTGTTTCTACAAAATTTCCTGCTGTGATCTTGTAAAAATAAATTCCTGATGAAACATTAATTGCATTCCACTGCACTTCCTTCCATCCTGCAAATTATTTTTCGTTTTTGTAGGCACGGACGAAAGTCCTTGCCTTAGGGACGGTCGGGCAATCGTCCCTACATTTTTTATCTCACCAATAACATCTTTTTCGTTTCAATAAAACTTCCCGCAGTTAATCTGTAAAAATAAATTCCACTCGAAACATCTTTCGCTTGCCCGCCGGATGCTGAGCCTGTCGAAGCATGGCGGGCATTCCACTGCACTTCCTTCCATCCCGCAGATTGTTCTTCGTTCACAAGCGTGGCAATTTCTCTCCCGAGAATGTCGTGAACGGTCAGTTTCACGTGTGAGGAGGAGGGAAGTGAGTAACGAATTGTTGTTGATGGATTGAAGGGGTTAGGGAAGTTATGCAGGGAGATGTTTCGTGGAATGCTCTGTCCTAATGTTCCGACTTCCGGGGAATACGAGAAGTTTCCATTGCGGTCAACGAGTTTCAACCGATAGAGATTATTCCCGGTTGTGTGTACATCAATAAACGAGTACGTTTTCGCCGCATTCGTCGTGCCTGCTCCTTCCACAAATCCTATTTTTTCCCATTGCGTAACGGATTGACTTTTGTGTTGTGCTCTTCGTTCAATCTCAAAGCCATAGTTGTCAGTCTCGGTCTCGGTTCTCCACTCTAATGATATTCCATTTTGCCGTGATTGGACTGAAAAGGATGATAATTCAACCGGCAACGGAGCGGATGAACCTGTGTAACGAACAACAGCAAAATCAACACTGCCGTTAATGTCAGATTCTCCTGCGACAACAATTTGTCCGGCACTTTGAATAACTGCACTATTCCCACCATCGTTGCTGCCCCCAAAATCTGTTACTACTTTCCCGCTTGTTCCAAATTCGATGTCCAGCGTTCCGTCGGTCTCATAGCGGGCAACAATGATATCTGCTCCGGAATATCCGGTAACAACAATCTTACCATTCAGTTGAAGTACAATGGATTTATTGCTTTCATCAATATTGCCAAAATCGGTTGTTACCAGGCCGAAGGAACCAAAGCTTGTGTCCACTGTTCCATTACTGAGAAAACGCACAATTGCGCCGTCATAATTCGAAGATCCAACCAGTACAATCTTTCCATCACCCTGTATTGCTATTGCATACCCTTTTTCGTTATTAGTATCAAAATCGGTTGTGACCATTCCATTGATTCCAAATCCTGAATCAATGGTTCCGTCAACGTTGTACCGGAGAAGGGCAAAATCATACGTTATGCCGTCAGGGAAAGCATACCCGCCGATGACAATCTTTCCGTCATTCTGCAACGCGATAGCCATCCCAAAATTAGGATAGATACCGACAGATGTCGTCACTTTTCCGTCGATGCTGAATGCTGTGTCGAGTGATCCGTTCATGGTGTAGCGTAACGCCATAAATTCATTTAGTGATCCGGTATAGGAATATCCGGAAACAGCGAGTTTTCCGTCGTTTTGGACGGAAATTCCCGTAATGTAATCAGCTCCCAAAACAGCGAGTGTTGTTACTTTTCCAAGGATTCCAAATGTTGAATCCAATGTACCGTTGCTATTGTATCGTGCTAAAACACAATAATTATTTCCATCTCTAAAAGAGTTTCCAGCAACAACAATTTTGTTACCATTTTGAATGCACGCCGCCGTGGCCACATCGGTGCCATTTTCAAAATCGGTTATTACTTTTCCGCCGGTACCAAAATCGGCATCCACGCTGCCGTTGACAAGATACCGAACAACAGCAAAGTCAGAGATAGACCCGTCATCACTATATCCTGCAACAACAATTTTACCGTCGCTTTGGATGACAATTGATTTACCGTATTCCCTGCAACGGGAATCCCCGAAACTTGTTGTCACCATTCCGGTTGTGTTAAAGGAGACGTCTAAATTCCCGTCCTGGGCAATCATCAATGTATTGGAGAACAACAGGGCGGCACATATATTTCTTGAAATGTAATAATAGTTCATGTAGACTCCCTTTACAGTATGTGTGGACGATTGACCGAAGAGCTTTCTGGCATGAATGTCCATGGTTCACCGGTTCCCGGATTCTCATCTCTCGACAATGCAGGCCGCGAAACAGGAGAGGTGATAACAGAATGAACAGTATCTGCGATACCGTCACCAGTATAATCTTTAATGGGGAATTCCAAACCGATAAGAATACTTTCATCACCTATATACCCGTTTGTTGTATCCATCCAAGCACCATGTGGGCGAATATCGCCGGGTTGTGCTAGTACTCCCCAATTTCCAAAGTTTGTGGTGACATGGTTGCCACGAATCACCGTCGAACGATAATATTGAGTTCCGCTGATTTGCGATAAAGTGGTCAAAACACAGGATGTCAACAAGAGAATGTATGGTACTATTTTCATTGTATCCTCATGGGAGAG
>JBAYJG010000278.1:0-3564 GCA_041665225.1 Bacteroidota bacterium | reverse complement strand
TGTGTCTCCTTCTTTGATCTGCGTATCGTCGCCAAACAGGATGCAACCGACGTTATCTTCTTCAAGATTCAGCACCATGCCGAACACGTCGCCCGGGAACTCAACTAGTTCACCGGCCATACATTTAGAAAGTCCGTACACGCGGGCAATACCGTCACCTACCTGAAGCACGGTGCCAACATCATATATATCGACTTCTTTTTCGTATCCAGCTAATTGCTTGCGGAGTATCGCGGTTATTTCATCAGGTCGAACTTCAGCCATTGTTGTTGTTCCTTATCAATTATTTAACGAACCTTGTTTTAATTTCATTTTTAATATTTCCAGCTGACGCTTCACACTGCCATCCAGCACCGTATCGCCGACACGCGCCACAAATCCCCCTTTAATCGAGGTATCCAGGCTGA
This sequence comes from Bacteroidota bacterium, assembly GCA_041665225.1. Lineage (GTDB taxonomy): Bacteria > Bacteroidota > Ignavibacteria > UBA10030 > UBA8401 > UBA8401. The sequence goes on along the minus strand of JBAYJG010000278.1, from coordinate 3,157 downwards.
AGACGATCTCCACTTTCTTCTTCGTCATCGCTTCCAGTTGTTTTACCAGATCCTTCTCCTGTTTCGCGGAGAATTCCACACTCGATTTGACGCTGACACGCACGATACCTAATTGTTCATCCCGCTGCACAAAGTACTGCGTCAGGATTTCGCCAAGAACATTTTCGCGGCTCTTCATAATAATCTGGTCGATATATCCCATCACCAGTTCGCCGACCTTCTTTTTAAAGATGTCACGCAGAGCGGCTTTCTTCTTTTCTTTTGGAACGACCGGGCTTGCGAGCAGATTCCGCAGTTCGCGCGATGCATCGATCGCATTCTTCACGTTCAGCAGGTCTTCGGCAACCGCATCGGATTTCTTCTGTTCATTGGTCAGCTTCATCAACGCAGAAGCGTACCGGGATGCTATTCGTATATTGCTCATCAGTTCTTCTGTAATTGTTGAAGCACTTTATCTACCATCTTTTTCTGTTTTGCGCCGTCGAGCGATTCATCAAGAATCTTCTCTGCCACAGAGATCGACAGGTCTGCCACTTCCGAGCGGAGCTGCGCCATCGCGGAATCTTTTTCGCGAACGATCTCATCCTTCGCTTGATCCAGCATTTTCTTAGCACTCTCGTTCGCTTTTGCAACAATATCGCTCTTCAATTGTTCCGCCATTGCGCGACCTTCGGCGATCAAACGGGCTGTCTCCGTGCTCGCCTTTTCGATGGCGATCTTATTCTCCAGCATCATGCGTTCTGCATCCTTCTTCGCCTCTTCCGCCTTCTTCAACGCGTCGGCAATTTCCTGTTCGCGGGTGTGCAGAGCCTGCAGGATCGGTTTCCATGCAAACTTTCCAAGGACGATCACCAACAGGACGAAGGTGATCATTGTCCAAATAATTAATCCGGGATTGATATCTAACATAGGACTCTCGTGTTCACTAAATGATCGCAGGACGGGTCATCCCCGTCCTGCAAAATAAATTACTTCGTTGCAAGAATAATGCAGATTGCGAGCGCGAAGAATGTTGCACCTTCGATCAGCGCTGCTGCAATCAGCATTGAGGTACGAACCTGACCTGCTGCTTCCGGTTGACGTCCGCTTGCTTCCATTGCTGCTGCGGCAAGTTTACCGATTCCGAGGCCTGCGCCGATGATCGAGACGCCTGCACCGATACCTGCTGCCAAATATCCAAGACCGATTGATTCCATTGTATTTCTCCTGTTAGATGTTGTGTAGATGAATGATTACCGTTATAGTAAAAATTAGTGTTTTTGACCGTGCGATTCCGTTTGCATTCCTAATCCCATAAACAGGGAGGTCAGCATTGTAAAGATATACGCTTGCAAGAATGCTACAAATAATTCCAACATATAAATGCCCAGTGCGAACGCAACTGATACCGGTGCCACTGCTAGTGACTTAAAGACAAAAATCAAACCGATCAAAGCAAGAATCACGATGTGACCTCCCGTCATATTCGCAAACAGACGGATACATAATGCAAACGGTTTTGTAAAGAGTCCGAGCACTTCGATCGGGATCATGATGGGCCACAATGCCCAATGAACGCCGCCGGTAAGATGTGCCAGGTAATGACCGAAGCCCTGCGATCGGATCGCCGAGAATTGAATCATGATGAATGCAATGATCGCCAACCCCGCAGTGACGCTCACATTACCTGTTGCGGATGCGCCGTACGGAATCAAACCGAGCAGATTCATTACAAGAATAAAAAAGAAATTTGTCAGCAGATAGGGAAGATATTTCAAGCCCCCCGTCCCCATGTTCGGGATGACAATCTCGTCCCTCACGAACAGTACAAACACTTCAATCAGATTGCCGAAACCTTTCGGCACTTTGTTCTTCAGATTTTTCCGTGCGACAATAGAGAGTGTAATGACCAAGATTGCGGCGGCGAACCACAAGAAAACTATATGCTTCGTCAGCGAAAGATCGATGCCGAACAATTCGAACTGCGGAAGTTCAAATCCGTGCTTTGTCGGGTCGGGATTGTGATAGAACGGAAGCTCAAGAAATCTACTGTCATAGATGTGATGGAGCAGCTGGGTGAAGAGATTCTCATCTCCGCCATGGGCGCCATGCTCCGCCACTGCGTGTGCGGATGAATCTGCGACCGCATGCACTGTATCAGTTACCGCCTGATGAACTTTTTTTTCCGATAAAAGGATCCAAGAAAACACGTTGTACCTGTCGAATCGTAAATATTAATGCTGAATTTTTTTATGGATGTAGAGAACTTCCAGCGTCAGGAAGACCATATACATCACGAATAACGAACTTATAAGTGAGACCGCATGAAACTTAAACAGTGCTACTGCCGTCAGCAGCAATCCCACCATCACGAACAACCTCACGACAATTCCTCCCAGCACGATCTGCATAAATGCTGTATACGATCTGTTCAGCGAAGACTGAATCACACCGTATCCCAGCAGCACATTGACAACACTCAAGACCACTCCCGCCACAATCCCTTCTGCGATCTGACCGGTGGCATATTCTTTTACCGGATAATATCCCAAACCGCCCGCTACCAGGAGCACAATCGCAATTTGTTTCAACAATGCCAGATCAACCTTTGCTGCTGCGCTCATGTTCCTCTTTATTGCTTAGTTCTATCACTTCGCGGAAAAATCGGATCATACCTCCTGTGAAACCGATCACAATGCCTGTTACCATCAGCCACGGCTTTGTTCCGAACTGATCATCCGCATATTTTCCGATGAAGAGAAACACCACCACCGCGATCGCTATCTGCAAACCGAGCGTCATGTACGGCGCTGCAGCCTGCATCATTGTTCCAAATGAATTCTCTTCATTCTTCATGGAAGAGACCCGATCGTCACTAATAGTTTTGTCCAGAGGGACGGTTCTCCGTCATCGTTACTTTGCCGTCGAACACTGCGCCTTCATCGATAACAAGTTTGGATGCTTTCACATCGCCGCGCACCACCGCTTTCCCTTCCAGCACCAGCTTTTCTACGGAAGTAATATTCCCTTTCACTTTCCCGCCGACAGTTACATTCCGGCCGTTCACCATTCCTTCAACTTCGCCCGTAACACCAACCGCAAGATTTTCCGCGGCATGGACTTCGCCGGATAATTTCCCGTCAATCCGTATGCTTCCCTGCGTCCGGATCTTTCCTTC
>JBAYJG010000277.1:0-3643 GCA_041665225.1 Bacteroidota bacterium | reverse complement strand
TGTCATCTTCTTCCATCCATTGCCACATCTTTTCCTCGCGGTACGCCTCGCGTTCCTCCTTGGCCATTCCGTTCGTCGGTGCATTTCGCGCTTTCCATTTTTCCTGCATCACCTGATCATATTGTGTCCACCGGTCTTTGCCGAATGTATCACGCTGTCCTTCGATCTCCGCTACAGTCGGTACATTGACGATCTGTCCTGCAATCGTCGCGCCGGCTCGCGGGAGAATGAACACCAGGCAGATCCAGATGACGAGAGAAAACAGGAAGGAAACGGAAGAACGTTTCGTTGTAGTGGAAAGAAAAAGTCCCAGTGCAATGAAAAATGTAAGGTACAACAATGCTGCACCGAAGAGCGCACTCAATTTCAGCCAATGGTCGTTTGTCATCGGAACATTCCACACTAACAGCAGCAACACCGAAAGCAGCAGCGGCAGCAAGAGCGGAATTACCAATCCGAGCCACGCGCCGGCAAATTTTCCTATGATATACTGTGTCCGGGGAACAGCATTGGAGAATATCAATTGCAGTGTTCCCCGTTCCGCTTCGCCGTTAATTGCGTCAAAAGTAAAAAGGATGGCAAGCAGCGAGAAGACAGTGGTAACAATAAATACAAAATCGATGAACCGGAACACTGCATAGATCGGATCGTCGCTGTATGTGCTGTGCGTCAGTTTGATGCCGTTGAAACTGTTCACACCGGAGATCCTGCCGACATCGTTATTCACGCCGGAGACGAAGATCTGCATCGGATCCGGTTTACGGAGGACCTTGTTGTTCAGTGCCATCCAACCGCGTGCTTCCCGCATCTCCTGTTGGACAAGTTGTGTGGTGGTCTCATACTGCCGGGTTGCATCGTTGAATTGACCGATTCCCGCGAGGACGCTGAGCAACAACAACACCGAGACGACAGCGAACGTCAATGTGAATTTCGGACTGAAGAAGATATTTTTTAATTCATGAGTGATGATCAATGATAGCATAGTCGCTCCTGGTGAGGGTGTTATTACCGGACATCATATTTTTTAAAAGAGGTAACCGCTCCGGCAAAGAATAACAGATTGAATGTTGCCAGCAGCCCAACATACGTTGCGTAATATCCGAGTCCCGAAACCGCGGAGAGCGGCACAAATTTGAATTGCGGAAGCTCACTGATATTGATCGGTTTCGGCTTTTCCGCATTGTCATCGCTCACCATCCGGAAAACCATCGAAAAACCTCCGGTGTTCATCCCGGTTTTTTCCTTCATGAAAGCAGCGTATTGCCGCTGGTATTCCTTCGCCTGTGAAAAATAATGCTGTTCAAGGCGTAGAGAAGTTCCTGTTGCCTCTGATGCAGAAAGGGAGAACAATGCTGACGGCGAAATACCAGAAAAGAATAGTGCCAACCGCTGTTGTTCCGCCTGCCGGTTCATACGGTCTTCATTCAACCGGGCAGCGAGTTCGTTGAATTTTTTCTCTCGCTCATCGGCAAGGTTTTGCATGAATTTGTTGAACGCGTTCATTACTTCCTGCATGTTTTCCGTTTTAGGCGGAGTGAATGCGCTCATTTTTGCGCGGTCTTCGTTCCAGACCTGGGACATGAAGCGGCTTTTTTGTGAATTGATCTCGTCCTGACTTGGTACAGCAACGAACAGATCAGCTCCTATCACAGAGAGACGAGGAATGATCATCACCGTCATGATCCATAACGACAGCAGGACGAGAAAGGAAGTGGACGATCGTTCGGTCTTTGCGGAAATATAGAGCAAGAGTGATAGGAACACGCCGATCGAGAGCAATCCGGCGGCGATAATCAGAACAAGTTTCAACCATTCGTCGCCGGAAAGAGCGATATTAAAGATTGGCAGAAAGAGAATGCCGATCAGTATTGGAATCAAAAGCGGAACAGCGAGCGCCAGAAATGATCCGATGAATTTTGAAATAATATAATATCCCCGCGGAACAGCATTGGAGAACGTTAACCGAAGCGTTCCACGCTCCTTTTCACCGTTGATCAAGTCGTACCCGAACAGGATGGCAAAAAGGGAGAGGACGATAGAGAAAATAAAATCCAGATCGAGGAAACGGAACATCGCAAAGATCGGATCATCGCCATACCGGCTGTCCTCGCTTTGCAGTTCGCCCCGGCCACGCACTTCAATCGTCCGTCCGATATCATTCGACACGCCGTTCACCAATGTCGCCAACGGCTGCGGAGGAAGAAAGATCTTGTACTCCTGCACACGGATCCAGTCAGTGATTCCTTCATATTGCCGCACATTTGCCGTCTTCGACGCCTCGTATTGCGACAGTGCAATTTGGTAGTTTTTCACGCCAATATAAAAGGAGAGCAGGATCAGCACGGAGCAGATGCTGAACGTGATTGCAAATTTTGTTGAGCCGATGATGTCCCGCAGTTCTTTTTCAATGATTAGTTTTATCATACATTCCTCATTTTGTCAAGGCACGTTTTTTATTCATTCACGCCTGCCATGTAATTCATATATAATTGTTCCAGATCTTCGCCCGAAAGTTCGGAACGCTTCTTTTGCATTACCAGGCGTCCCTGCCGCATGATGCCGATTGTGTCCGCAGATTCTTTCGCACGGAAAATATCATGGGTGGACATCAATATCGCTTTCCCTTCGTTCCGGAGCGATTCCAGCAGCTGCATGAACTCAAATCCCGATTTCGGATCGAGACCGGAGGTCGGCTCATCAAGTAGGATGGCCGGAGCATCTTTCAGGATGGCAATAGCGATGCCGCACTTCTGCCGCATTCCTTTTGAGAATCCTTTCAATTTTTTATGATGGGCTTCTTCCTGCAGACCGACGCGGAGAAGAACCTTACGGTAATCTTCCTTGGTGAAGTGAGTCTTCCCGCCGAGTCTAACGAAGTAATCCAGGTTTTGTATGGCGGTGAAATTCGTATAAAGCATTACATTCTCCGACACGAACGCCACATGTTGCTTTGCTTTCAGCGGTTCCACATGCGTCGGGATTCCAGCGATGCGAGCTTCGCCGGAAGTCGGTTCGAGGAAGTTCAAAAAGATATTGATGGTGGTCGTCTTCCCGGCGCCGTTGCCGCCGAGCATAGCGAAGATCTCTCCTGGATGGACCGTAAATGATACATTGTTGACAGCAAGTGCGCCGTCCTCGTACCGTTTTGTCAAATCAACCGCTTCCAGCAGTGGCAGGTGTTCCATAATTCATATCTCCTTAATAATTGAAAACAAAAATATCTTTAGATCATCTCTTTGACAGTTTGATGCCGTACCATACGATCCCTGCAACGACGCCTAAGATCATGAAGACAACGACAATAGTGCCAAAGACATTCGTCTCTGCCTGGATCTCTGCGGTAATCGTTTTATCCTCGCCATTGACGGGTTGATTATCCGATAGCGCGGTTGTTCGAAGGCGAATTTCGTAACGACCGGTTGCAATACCGGATGGAGGAGTGAATTCCAAAGAGATCCGCTTTTCTTCAGAAATATCCAGGGACTGAATCACTATCGGATCGATCTTCTTCGTCCAGTTCAAGGGCACATCTGCTTCGATTTTCAGATTATCCAGCCGCCGTGTGCCTTCGTTGACGAGTTCGATCGACAACTGAATCTTTCCATTCGGCCTGATGGAGTGGAACAGCTGTTGTGCACGGACG
>JBAYJG010000276.1:0-3657 GCA_041665225.1 Bacteroidota bacterium | reverse complement strand
CTCTTGGGGGAGCTCGCCAGCTGACCACCGCACAGGTTGCCCGTCTGAAAGAATTAGCGACAACTGTGTACAAAAAATAAATCGTATTTCACGTATCATTTAAAGTATTTGGTTAACGGATTCCTTTGCAGAACATCCGTTGCCGGTAAAGAGAAGGGGAGTCTCGTTATCGTTTCATTGTTTCGCAGGATACTCATTCCCGCACTTTGTATTTTCACGTTGTCATTCCCGCAGTCACAACAGTATTTCTATTCCGGACCCCGCGCCGGAAGCGAAATGATGTACAATCCTGTCAATCTAATTCTGAACGGCAGTTTTGACGTGCTGCAATTCGAGGGGGAAACGAAACATCTGGACATGGTCCGATACCGGCACGCAGGCAATCAGGTATTATACAATCTGACGAGGCCGATCCATGTCATTTCGCGGTACGGAGGATTGAAATTTATCCGTCAGGAACTGTTCCCGCTTTCGTTCAGCCCAACCAAAATGCAATGGTGGCCCAATTATAATCTGCATTTGCTGGGAGGTGGAATGACCTATGTGAAGATGGCGGAGTGGTATGAGTATTATGGTTTCGATCATCCTCAGTATGCATCCCTTGCAACGATGGCGGTGTATCACTACCTGAACGAAGTGGTGGAAATGCGCAACCATACCGGGGATAATGTCGATCCTATTTCCGACGTGTACATTTTCGATATTGGCGGGATCCTGCTATTCAGTTCGGACAATGTAAAACGGTTTTTTAGCCAAACTGTAGTAATGTCCGACTGGTCCGGTCAGCCGCTCTTTTCGCTGCGCGATGGGACTCTCTCCAATAACGGACAATATTTCTCATTCAAGTGGAAGATCCCGTCGCAGAATCACTGGCATTTGTTTTATCTTTCGGGTGTTGAAGGAATTCTCGGTTTATCATATCGAAAAGATGACGGCACATCGATCTCCGCTGCTGCCGGTATGGTCGGATCGCGGAGAAATACAATGGATCGCAAAACGTTCGAACAATCCTTAAGTCTGCAATGGCGGGCAGGACTGTTTTATGATCGGGATAATTCACTCCTCGCTTCACTCTATATCAGCGGACTTCCCTCTGAAATGGCCAAGCTGAATGTCTATCCGGGTTACGTCGCTTTTTCGGGGATCTCTTTCGGAGGCGTCGTTAGTTTCTCACGCCGCGGTGATGCAACGGTCGGTCTTACAATGAACTGGTTTCCCGGTATATCATTGTCCACCAATTAAAAATTACTTTGAGAATGCTTGCGATTGTATGTATTTTGATTGCACTGTTGGTAACAGACAGAGAGTATTACTCAAGTGTCTGTGAAGTCAATTGAATGGTAATGAATACCTCGAGGAATTTTGTGACATTGAACCATTGAACCATTGAATCATTTAATCATTGTGTCATTGTATCATTGAATCAATGAACCAATGACCCGATGTATCAATGTCCCAATCAACCAATTTTTCGAGAGGTAGCCATGTATCAGCAAGAAGAATTGAAGCTTCGTTCAAAGAAGTTTGCGATACAGATCATTTCTTTGTTTAAGGAATTACCCAAATCTGATGATGCGAGAGTGTTGGGAAAGCAGTTGCTTCGTTCCGGAACATCGGTTGCAGCTAACTATCGGGCATCATGCAGGGCGAGATCAAAAGCGGAATTTATTGCAAAAATTGGAATCGTTGTTGAAGAAGCCGACGAAACTGTTTTGTGGATGGAGTTGATGACAGAGTCTGGAATACTTCCGTCACAAAAAACAGAAAAGTTATTGAAAGAAGGGAATGAACTTCTCGCAATCTTTGCAGCTTCATATCATACTGCGAAATATGGGAAAAAACAGATAAATTGAATCAGTGCAACATTGTATCATTTAATCATTGTATCATTGAAACATTGAATCAATGAACCGATGATTAAATGATCCAATGAATCAATGACCCGATGATCCAATGAATCAATTTCTTACCGTAACTATTTTTTTATGAATAAATTAAAAATCGGAGTTCTTTTCGGCGGCCGCTCGGCAGAGCATGAAGTCTCTCTCGTTTCTGCTGCATCTATTATCAATGCGCTGGATAAATCGAAGTACGACGTTGTGCCGATCGGAATTACAAAAGACGGACGATGGCTGCATGCAGTGAATGCAATCCAACTGCTGAAAGATCATTCGCCGATCGAACAATTGCCAGAGCACGTGCTGCTGCCTGATCCGCGTAAACAGTCACTGGTAAATATCAGCGGAGCGTTTCCTCAGAATGCGCAGAAGATCGATGTCATTTTTCCAGTGATCCATGGAACCGGAGGAGAGGATGGAACAATTCAAGGATTATTCGATCTGGCAGACATTCCGTATGTCGGTGCTGGAGTGCTTGGATCTGCTGTTGGCATGGATAAAGTGATTGCAAAACAGTTGTTGGAAAATGCCGGTCTTCCGGTAGCACCGGGAATATCGTTTCTCTATTCTCAATTCCTGAAAAAACCAAAACAATTTGAAGAGAATATTGAAAAGAAATTAAAATATCCCTGTTTCGTGAAACCGCCGAATCAGGGTTCCAGCGTCGGCATCAGCAAAGCGCACAATAAAAAGGAGCTGATCGCTGCGATCCATCTTGCCGGGGAATACGATAGAAAAATACTTGTGGAGAAAGCGATTCTGAAACCGAGAGAGATCGAACTGAGTGTGATGGGAAATGATGAACCGATGGTTTCCCTGCCAGGTGAAATTGTTCCATCCAACGAGTTTTATGATTATGATGCAAAATATGTGGATGGCAAATCAGTCGCACATATTCCTGCAAAACTTCCCAAGACTGTCATCAAAAAATTGCAGGAATGCGCACTGAAAGCGTATTCGGTGCTCGACTGTTCCGGAATGGCGCGCGTCGATTTTCTGGTGCAGCGCAACGGAAAGATTTTCCTCAACGAAATCAATACAATTCCCGGATTCACTTCCATCAGCATGTACCCAAAAATGTGGGAAGCATCAGGTATTCCGTATGCCGAACTGCTGGATCGGTTGATCGGGTATGCAATTGAACGTCATACACAAAAGAAGAATCTGAAGACGATATACACGCCAAAGACCGATTGGTATAAAGAATAACACTTTTTGATACTATTTGTTAAAAAAGAGTGCCGATTCTATTCACTAGTGAATAGAGTCGGCATTGTTATTTGTAGCCGGACGTGAAGATGCCTTTACAGTTAACAGGGTGTTCCTGCGTGATGGAAAACAATGTTGTTTCGAATCCAGACCAAGTAATCTTTGACCCGTCAAATCTTTTTATTATACTATAGCCCATCGGTACTAATGAGTTCTCAATGAGGGCACAATGATCAGTAAAGAATTCCTTTCCAAGATCCCTATTTTCAAATTCCTCCCGGAAGAAGATCACATCTCTCTTGTCAGTTTGTGGAAGATTCGTACGTTGAATGCCGGCGAAGTTCTTTTTCGAAAAGGAGAACCGGGATCTTCCATGTATGTGATTGAAGAAGGGGAGATCGAGATCGTCCTTCCGGTGGATCCACCGGTGAATGAAGTGCAATTGTCCATCATGAGAGAAGGAGAATTTTTCGGGGAACTGTCGCTGTTTGCCGATACACCGCGCACAGCCACGGCGCGCGCCTCTGTGGATACGAAACTGGTGGAAATG
>JBAYJG010000275.1:0-3666 GCA_041665225.1 Bacteroidota bacterium | reverse complement strand
GTGCTCGATCTAAAATGGTTCGAGCGGATGGGGGATATCTCATGGAATGAATCATTGTGGCCGAATCACGAAACGATGGTTACGGATTTTCTTTCGCGAGGCATAAAAACTATCTTGATCACAGAACCGTACATTATTCAACCTTCAAAAAACTTCATTGAAGCTGATGCCAATGGCTATCTCGCAAAAGATTCCACCGGCAAAACATTTCTGATGGAAAAATGGTGGTCGTGCAATTTCGGTTGTAATTCCTCGCTGTTGGATCTAACGAACCCCGCAGCGCAGCAATGGTGGTGGAGCAAGCATGTGAATGCATTCGGTGCTCATGTTGCCGGAATTTGGACCGATCTCGGCGAGCCGGAACGTCATCCGGAAGAGATGCATCATTTCCTCGGCAGCACAGTGAAAATTCATAACATCTATAACTTGCTTTGGGCCAAGACGATCTATGAAGGATTCTCACAGATCCGCCCCAATGAACGGGTATTCAATGTTTCTCGTTCAGGATATGCCGGTGTTCAGCGCTATGGCGTGATGCCGTGGTCCGGCGATGTCTCCCGTACTTTTGTGGGACTGGAAGTGCAGATGCCGATCTTGCTCGGCATGGGAATGTCCGGTATCGCATATCAAAATTCCGATATCGGAGGATATTCACGCATGCCCACAACTCCAGAACTGTATATCCGCTGGATGCAGTTCGGTACGTTTTGTCCGATTGCACGTGCACATGGTGCTGGAGAAACCGTGAACGGTTTTCCAACGGAACCATGGATGTTCGGCGCAGAGGCGGAGACCATCTGCAGAGACTTCATCAGATTGCGCTACCGGTTGCTGCCGTACATTTATACGCTCGCACACCAAAATTATGAATCCGGTATGCCATTTGCCCGTCCTCTGTTCTGGCTCGATCCGAACGATGAAAAACTCTCCAACGAAAGTTCATCCTATTTGTGGGGAGATGCATTTCTTGTTTCTCCGGTTGTGAAAGCGGGACAGCGGAAAAAGGAGTTGTATTTACCCAAAGGAACGTGGATCAATTATTGGACAGAGGACATTGTGGCCGGTGGAAAAAGTGTTATTGTCGCGGCACCGCTCAATCAAATGCCGATTTTCGTGAAACAGGGGAGCATCGTTCCAATGGCTCAGAATATGAACTATTCCGATGAACGGCCTCTCGATACGCTGACGCTGCATGTCTATCCCGATTTGAAAGGTGAAGTTTCTTATTCGTTGTATGAGGATGACGGAACAACGCGTGATTATCAATCCGGGAAATTTGCAACGACAGTATTTTCCCAGAAGATGTCTGTAGCCGATGGAGCTTCCACAATGGTTTTAACTGCCGGAGAGACGAAAGGAAATTTCATTCCGCAATTGAACAGTCGTGTCTATATTTTTGTCGTTCACGGAATCGTAAAAAAACCGTCAAGTGTGATGGTGAATGGCATGACATTAAAAGGTCGAACTACCAGCGGGCCAAAAGTTTCGTATGATAAGAAATTAAAACGGCTGACTGTTTCAATCTCTACCCGGTTGGATACTGCAGCAACGATCAGTCTGGTATTATAATGAGAAGTACGAAAATAGTTTTTCTTGCGGCAATGGTCTGGATGTTCAGCTATGTGCTGGCACAGGATTCTCTCAAGGTAATGACCTTTAATTTGGAAGGGATGAAACCCGGTAGTGATCCGGGAACACGCATCCAGTATATTATCCAATATCTTAAACAGTTGGATCCTGATATTATCGGCGTGCAGGAAGTGAACGACATACCACCGACTGGAAAGGACAATCAGGCAAAGACAATCGCAGATACGCTGAATGCCTATTTTCACATTCCATATTACACGTATCTCGGCTTTACCCACATGTCGTGGGATAATCAGTTTAACGAGTATATTGGGATCATTACCAAATACCCTGTGTATGAAAACGGTTATTTTCAATTGGTCAAAGGGTCGTTTCCACGCAAAGTGCTCTGGAACCGTATTTCGACTCCTCTCGGTATCATCAATTTCTTTAACACGCATCTCGATCATCTGTCGTCAGATATCCGGCTTCAGCAGGTGCAACAGATTATCAGCTATACTTCACTGAAAGATTCTCTTTCACCCGCAGTTGCTTCGGTGCTGACGGGAGATTTTAATGATGAATCTTCCACAGCAACGATACTTGCATTGACGAATCCTGCGTCAGGTCCGGTGTTTATCGATTCTTACCGTGCAGCGAATCCGTCGCTTCCCGGTTACACTGTCCCGGCGGACAATCCGTACCGCAGGATTGATTTTATTTTCACGAAGAACAGCGGACGGTTGAAGATCGCGCTGTCAAAGGTTGTTATGGATATGCCCTATAGTGGATACATATTTCCTTCGGACCATCGCGGAGTGATGACTATTTTTACGAAAAAAGAAACAGGAATTACCCAAAAGCATTCAACAATACTTCCGACTTCAGTTCGGTTATATCAAAATTATCCAAATCCTTTCAATCCATCCACAATAATCAGTTACGACCTCCCGGCGACAGTTGATGTCTCCTTGAAAGTGTACGATATTCTTGGCAGAGAAGTTGCCGAATTAGTAAACACGCGCCAAAGTGCAGGAACACACGAAGTCACTTTTGACGCTCGACGGCTCTCCAGTGGGATGTATTTCTATCGTTTAACAGCAGGAAATTATTCTGCAATAAAGAAACTGATGCTATTGAAATAATATGAATGGCAAAACTATTGATGCGGGAGTGAGATAACTTCTGTTTATATTCTTTGTATGAGGAAATTCTATTGGTTAACGATATGCATCGTATTCTCGATTCTTTCTGCTGGCGGTAAACAGACTCAGGATCAATCGTCACCGCGGTTAGGATTTACACCGTTCCCATATTCAATTTCTCAAATAGATTCTTCATTGCAATTTGTGTATTCGAAGATTGCATCCGATGCAAATATCATCGCTCATCATTTTGATGATGGTATACCGTGGAATGAGGCGCTCTCCAATTCTGAATATCCGTCTTCCATTCTGTATGACTGGAATGTACGAAAATCGAAGACACCTGCCGGCCATAAAATCTACGCTGCCGTTACGCCGATCAATCTCGCCCGGACCGGTCTTGCGCTCTATAAAAATAATTCAGGCGGCGATCAGCCGCTTCCAGCTCCGTGGGATACGGTCTCGTTTTCTCATTCCATCATAAAAACTGCTTTTCTCAATTACTGCAAAACTGTTATCAACCAGTTGCAACCGGATTACCTTGCCATTGGCATTGAAGTGAATCTATTAAAAATCAATTCCCCCCAAAAGTGGGAGTCCTATGTCGAACTGCATTCCTATGTGTATACTGAATTGAAAGTATTATTCCCCACACTTCCGATTTTTGTATCGTTTACAGGATTTGATCTTGCCGGATATACAAATGCCGATAGAATGGAACAAGTGAAAGTGTTGAGCGACATAATGCCCGTAAGTGATTATTTGGGACTTTCACTTCATCCTCAGCTGAGTTCGTTCACAACGGACACTATTCCTCCGGTGGAAGTGCTTGATTCCATTCTTTCAATGAGTCTAAAACCAGCGGCAGTGTGCGAAACAAGTTATCCAGCTCAATATAGCACACTTTACGGCGGATCAATTACGTTGAATGGAACTCAGGCAAAGCAAGTTC
>JBAYJG010000274.1:0-3683 GCA_041665225.1 Bacteroidota bacterium | reverse complement strand
ACCGAGCTACCGAAGATCTGATGAAGCGGAGCATCAAGGGTGAACATTGAACGACGGCATGTTATGATTACCGTGTCGTGTGAAGCGATCATCACAGGAAGATCATAGTAATGTTGTTGGACAGGCTGTTTCGGAAATACTATAAATCCATCCTCTTCGCTCTTTCCCTCGTTATCATTGAAAATGTCGCCTGGATCGTCGAACCAACAGTCTTTGGAAATGTCATCGACGCATTTATCGATAAGGCGGTGAGCCAGGAAAGCGCTCAATTCATCGTTCCTCTGGCAATCTGGATTTCTGTTTTTCTCGTCAATTCCGGCGTTGGGGCGTTGCGGCGTGCCTTCGATCAGCGGATCTATATGACGATGTTTTCCCATATTGCCGTTCAGATTGCTGAAACAGCGAAAGAACGGGGAGAGAACATCTCAAAAACTGTTGCGCGTGCGGAATTGTCGCGTGAGTTCATCAATTTCTTCCAATATCGTTTTCCTGAAATCATCGAACAGTCAATTGCCATCGGCGGGGCCGTGATTGCGCTTTATTTTTTTGATTGGCGCATCTCGTTGAGCTGTCTCTTGATTGTGCTTCCGCTACTTCTGATCACCAAATTATATACAAAGAAAGTTATGCGGTTGCAGTCAGACCTTCATGATACCAAGGAGGAGGCGTTCGATATCTTTTCCACGGAGGATCTGGATGCCATCCGAAGTTATTATCAACGGATCGCATGGAATGAGAAGCGGATCGCGTTTTGGGGTGCATTGAATTTTGCCTTCATCAGAATTTGTCTTCTCGTCATTTTCCTGATTGTGCTTTATATTTCCATCGATCTGGACGATTTTACTACCGGCAGCATCTATTCGATTGTGGCGTATCTGTGGACATTCGTTACATCGTCCGAATATCTGCCCGAACTGCTCGAAAGTTCGACCTCCATCCGGGATATCTCGCGCAGGCTGGATGTTGAAGAAGCATAAGACTCCCTTCGGAAAGAAAAGAGTGCTGTTGCTTGCACTTCAACCCTTCCTTTTCTATTTTCTTGATGAAAATGAGATGAGAATGTCTATCACAAACAGTGGCTGCCTTTCTCTCGACATCTTCCCGTGTGCACTGCCGTACTACTGACTCTTCTGAGAAGATCAGCGGCCTATGAACGACACAATCGTTGGCGTCTGCGTGCGGGATTTTCAATTCACATCCTCATCAAACATATGAAGGAAGCTTTATGTCAGATACCGCAGTTGGTTTCACCCCCACGGAACAGATGATCATGGTCCAGCAAATGGCCCGGGACTTTGCCGAAAAAGAGATTAAGCCGTCGGTGATGAAGTACGACGAAACGCAGGAATTCCCCAAAGCGATCTTTACAAAAATGGCTGGACTCGGTTTTTTAGGTGCCTATTATCCGGAAGAGTACGGCGGTGCAGGACTCACTACATTGGATTTCACCGTGATCATTGAAGAGATAGCCAAAGTTGATCCTTCTGTTGCTCTCGGATTATGTGCGCACAACGGACTCTGCGTCAGTCATATTTATAATTTTGCCAGTGATGCATTGAAGAAAAAATATCTCCCCGATCTCTGCAGCGGCAGGAAGATCGGCGGCTGGGGATTGACGGAAGCGTTTTCCGGCAGTGATGCGGGAGGGATGAGGACGTTTGCTGTGAAAGAAGGGAACGAGTGGGTGATTAACGGCAGCAAGAATTTTATCACTCACGGAATATCCGGAGATACATTTGTTATACTGGCGGTGACGGATAAAACGAAGAACAAATCGATTTCCGCATTCATTGTGGAGAAGGGAACTCCCGGTTTTTCTTCCGGCAAAAAAGAGAATAAGCTCGGGATGCGGTGCAGCGAAACGGCATCATTACTGTTTGACAATGTCCGTATCCCAGCGGAGAATCTTATCGGGAATGTTGGTGAAGGATTCAAGCAGGCGCTGAGTGTGCTGGACGGCGGACGGATCGGCATCGCTGCCTTATCCGTTGGATTGGCACAAGGAGCCTTTGAAGCGAGCATTAAATATTCAAAAGAGCGTGTACAATTCGGTAAACCAATTGCGGACAATCAGGGGATCCAGTTCAAACTGGCTGACATGGCGATGGAAATCGAGGCGGCGCGGCTGCTGACGCGCAAAGCAGCATCGATGAAAATGGCGGGAATGGATGTGAATCTCGAAGCATCGCAGGCAAAATACTTTTCCAGTGAAGTGGCAACCCGTGTTTCTAACGATGCAGTCCAGATCCACGGAGGATATGGATTCACAAAGGACTTTCCGGTAGAGAAATTCTACCGGGATGTGAAACTGCTGACCATCGGTGAAGGAACGAGCGAAGTACAGAAGATGGTGATTGCGAGAAACTTGTTAAAATAAAAAACTAGTGTAATTGGTTCATTGAACCATTGAATCAATCATCCATTGGATACGAATATGATCGGCACTGAAATTAAACGAGACGAGAATTTCAAGCGTAACGAGGAATTCCATCGAAAGTCGCTGAAGGAGCTGGAAGCACACGCAAAGCAAGTAATGCTGGGTGGCGGTGTGGACGCGATTGCAAAGCACAAGAAAAAAGGAAAGATGACCGCCCGGGAACGGATTGAAATGCTCATCGATCCCGGCACGCGATTGCTCGAAGTAGGATTGTTAACGGCGTTCGGCATGTATGAAGAATACGGTGGTGCCCCATCATCCGGAACTGTCTTCGGCATCGGGAAGATTCATCAGCGTGATGTTGTGATCGTTGCGAACGATGCAACGGTGAAGGCAGGTGCATGGTTCCCGATTACCGCGAAGAAGAATTTACGCGCACAGGAGATCGCCATCGAGAACCGCCTGCCGATTGTCTACCTTGTAGATTCGGCCGGTGTGTTTCTGCCGATGCAATCGGAAATATTTCCGGATAAGGAACACTTTGGGCGTATATTCCGGAATAATGCAGTGATGTCCGCTTTGGGGATCACGCAGATCGCTGCGATTATGGGGCCGTGCGTTGCGGGAGGAGCATATCTCCCGATCATGAGCGACGAAGCGATGATCGTGGATAAAACCGGATCGGTCTTTCTTGCCGGTTCACATTTAGTGAAAGCCGCTATTGGTGAGGAGATCGACAACGAATCACTCGGCGGAGCGACCGTTCACTGCGAAATTAGCGGTGTGACGGACCATAAAATGCCAAACGATGAAGCAGCACTGAAAAAGATCCGGAGCATCATTGGCAAACTTGGTCATTTCCCCGTTGCGGGATTCAACTATGAAAAGCCAGTAAAACCGAAATTTGATCCGAAAGAGTTGTATGGCATCCTTCCTGCGGAGCGAAACAAACCGTACGATACATATCAGATCCTTTCACGCATTGTTGACGGCAGTGAACTGGACGAATACAAGTCAGGATTCGGGAAAACGATTATTTGCGGGTATGCGCGAATTGATGGGTGGGCAGTTGGTATCGTCGCCAATCAGCGGGCCATCACGAAAACTGCAAAAGGTGAAATGCAGGTCGGAGGAGTGATCTATTCGGATTCGGCGGACAAAGCGACGCGGTTCATCCTGAACTGTAATCAAAAAAAGATTCCGCTTGTGTTCTTCCAGGATGTGACCGGATTCATGGTCGGCAGCAGGAGTGAGCATGGCGGCATTATCAAGGACGGTGCGAAGATGGTGAACGCGGTGGCGAATT
>JBAYJG010000273.1:0-3693 GCA_041665225.1 Bacteroidota bacterium | reverse complement strand
GACCATCCCATGAACTTCCCCGAGACCGTGATCGCCGGCGTCCACGCCGCCGTGGCGAGTACCCTGACCTGTGCGGCCTTGCCGGTCCGCCATGCCTTGCGCACAAAGCATCGCACGAAGGAATTGTCTGCGTTGAAGCAATCGCCGGTAAACATCCGCATGCTGTGGATTACGAGAATATTCCGGGATGCACATATTGCCAGCCGCAGGTTGCCAGTGTCGGTATGACCGAAGAAAAAGCTCGCGCAACAGGGAAAGAAATCAAAGTGGGCCGGTATCCGTTCCGTTCACACGGGAAAGCGCTCGCGCTCAATGAGACCGAAGGAATGGTCAAATTGATCTTCGATGCAAAATACGGAGAACTGCTGGGTGCGCATATCATCGGACCGGAAGCGACGGAGATGATTGCGGAACTTGCGACCGCACGCACACTCGAAACAACTGCCGAACAATTGTATAACACCATCCACGCGCACCCGACTCTGACTGAAGGAGTGATGGAAGCGGCATTGGATGCGTATGGCCGTGCATTACACATTTAATAATTGAAAAAACTTCCGAAGATGGTTGTACTTCGGAAGTTTGTTTTTTTATGAAACAATTGCTCGTTGTCGATCTCGGAAGGACCAAATACGCCGAAACGTGGGATCTGCAGAAACAGGTCTTTACTGCACGTCTCGAAAAGCGTATCAGCGATGTACTGTTGCTGACCGAACACGAACCGGTGTTCACACTCGGCAAAGGTGCGGATGAGAATCATCTACTTGCAAAAGAAAATGAATTAAGCGAACGAAAGATCGATATGTTCTGGATCGACCGTGGCGGAGACGTGACATTTCATGGACCCGGACAAATCGTCGGATATCCCATTCTGGATTTGAATGATCACTATCAGGATATTCACCGGTACTTGCGGGACATCGAAGAAATGATCATTCGTACGCTGAACGATTACGGAATCCAATCCGGCAGGGAAAAAGAGTTTACCGGCGTGTGGGTAAAGAACGACAAGATTGCCGCACTGGGAGTGAAGGTCAGCAAATGGATCACCATGCATGGTTTTGCAATGAACGTGCATACGGACTTGTCGTTTTTCGACCGGATTATCCCGTGCGGGATTTTCCATAAAGGCGTGACGTCCCTGAAGAATGTTCTCGGACGAGAAATTAGTGTCGCTGAAGTACAGGAACACCTCATTACACATTTTGCTCAAATCTTTTCGTTAGAGGTCAAACAGATCTCGCGAGAAGAACTTATAACACTGCTTCGCCACAATGAAGTTGCAATAGAGGAGAGTTAACGTAATGTCGTCAAAAAAATCCGCTGTGCTGGAGAAAAAACAGCCGGCGCACTCCAACGGAGTTATGAAAGCACCTCAGTCACAAAACGGCGTATTGAACAAAGAACGGCTGATGTTTGCGTATCGGAAGATGCTGCTCGCCCGTTATATCGACGAGAAGGAAATGAACTTGTTAAAGCAAGGAAAGATCCTTTTTCACATCAGCGGACCGGGACACGAAGCGGCGCAGGTTGCAATAGCGATGGCGATGAAACCAGGATACGATTGGGCATATCCGTACTATCGGGATCTGGCATTTTCCCTCGCTTATGGCTCCACGGCAAAAGATATTCTTTGTGAAAACATGCACCGCATTGAAGGCCCGTCGTCGCACGGCCGTCAGATGCCGTCGCATTATGGCGATAAGCGGTATAGAATTGTAGGACAGTCTTCACCGACAGGAACGCAATATCTGCAGGCAGTGGGAACTGCCATGGGATCACGTAAAGAAGGAAATGACGAAGTCACCTACGTTTCATCCGGCGAAGGAGCCACGAGCGAAGGAGAGTTTGCTGAAGCAGTTGCGTGGGCAAGTCGTGAAAAATTTCCTGTGATTTTCTGCGTACAGAATAACAAGTTTGCAATCTCCGTCCCGGTGAAGGACCAGATCGCCGGAGGTTCGGTCGCACGATTATATAGTGCATATCCGAACTTGAAAACATTTGAAGTAGACGGAACAGACTTTATCGAATCCTATCGTACGGCTGCGGAAGCGGTGGAATATGCACGGAGCGGCAAAGGGCCTGCAATGATCGAAGCGCATTGCGTGCGATTGTTTCCGCACTCCTCGTCTGACGATCCGAAGAAGTACATGACGGCAAAGCAGATCGAAGAAGACAAGGCGAAAGATCCAATCCCAAAATTTGAAAAATACCTGTTGGCAAACGGATATGCTGTGCAGAAGGACCTTGATGCTGTTCGTGTTGAAGTGAAGAAGGAAGTGGAAGATGCGGCAGATTACGCCGAAGCAGCGGCAAGCCCGACGGCTGATACGGCATTGCGGAATGTTTTTTCACCGAACGTGAATGTTCCGAAAGAGAATTTTGTCGAACCGGTACATAATGGTGCGAACATTGTTATGGTGGATGCGATCAATCATGCATTGCATGAAGAGATGAAACGCAATCCCAAAATGGTAGTGTATGGAGAAGATGTTGCGGATGGAAAGGGTGGTGTGTTCACAGCTACAAAGAATCTAACGAACAAGTTTGGGGCTGACCGATGTTTCAATTCTCCGCTTGCTGAAGCGAGCATCATGGGTACAGCAATCGGTCTTGCAGTCCGTGGATTCAAACCGGTGGTCGAGATTCAGTTTGGCGATTACATCTGGCCTGCATTCATGCAGATAAAAGACGAACTTGTTCATATGCGCTATCGAACTGACGGCGATTGGACTTGTCCTGTGGTGATTCGCGTAGCAACAGGCGGTTACATCCGTGGCGGATTGTATCACAGCCAGAGCATCGAAGGTATCTTTGCTCATGTTCCAGGACTGTGGATCGCTATGCCTTCGAATGCTGCTGATGCAAAAGGATTATTGAAAACAGCAATCCGTGAAGAAAATCCTGTGCTCTTCTGCGAGCATAAAGGTTTATACCGGCAGCAGTTTGCAGCAACAAATGAGCCGGATGAGAATTATTGTCTGCCGTTTGGCGTGGCGAAAGTGAAACGCGAAGGTTCGGACATTACTGTTGTAACATGGGGATTCATGGTGCAGCGTTCCATTGAAGCTGCCCGTAAGTTGGAAGAAAAAGGTGTCAGCATCGAAGTGATTGATTTGCGAACTCTCATTCCGTGGGATAAAGAAACTGTTTACAACTCAATCAGAAAGACGGGGAAAGTGCTCGTTGTGCATGAAGATACGAAGACCGGCGGATTTGGCGCTGAAATCGGCATGCAGATTGCGGAAGAATGCTTCGAACATCTCGATGCACCGCTTGCCCGTGTTGCGGCATTGGATGCACCGATACCGTTTGCACCTGCATTAGAGAATACGGTGCTTCCACAGGAACATCATATTACCAGTGCGCTGGAAAAATTAGCGGCATTTTAATCAGGATTTTTTCTCCATGAAAAATAGTATTGCCGTTGGTTTTTTGATGCTCTTGACAGGTTGTTTCAGTGCGCCATTGCAGAAATTGGTGTCCGATGAAGGGCAGTCCATTTTCGAATCAGGCAGAGAATTGCTGACAAAAGAAAATGATACAGTTGCGGTCACTGTTTCGTACGATCAAACCGACGGGGCGAATTTTGTTGTCCATCTTCGGGTAAAGAACAAATCGGCAGAGACTTTCATCGTCGATCCGACGACAGTCTTTTATACCGTCGTTAGTCCGAAAGAATGGATCACAAGG
>JBAYJG010000272.1:0-3725 GCA_041665225.1 Bacteroidota bacterium | reverse complement strand
TCTGCGCTGATACTGATTTTGCACCTGCGCCCAACCTTCATTCACTCCTTCATCCAACTTCACGATGCCGTTGTATTTCCCGACACCCCACATTACGCCGAGAAGAATGACGCCAAGAACAACCGCAAGAATTATAACACCTTTTTTCATTGTATTTTCCTTTCGTACAGAATGCCTATAACTGAACGTGAATTTAGAAATGCTGCCGATCAGTCTTTCAGCAACGCACGAGATATAACAATATGTTGAATCTCCGAAGTTCCTTCGTAAATCTCCGTGATTTTCGCATCACGCAAATATCGTTCAACGTTATATTCCCGCACATAACCGTACCCGCCGTGAATCTGGATCGCCTCAAGGGCGCATTTCACTGCGCACTTGGATGCCCAGAGTTTTGCCATTGCCGCTTGTTTTGCGAACGGCTGACCGGTTTCTTTTAAAACTGCTGCTTGATAGGTGAGCAATCGTGCTGCCTCAATATCCGTCGCCATATCGGCAAGTTTAAATTGAATGGTTTGCAGATCAGCGATCGGTTTCCCGAACGCCTTCCGTTGTTTTGAATAGTTCAATGCTGCGGTAAGACTTCCCTGAGCGATGCCGAGCGCTTGCGCCGCAATACCGATCCTGCCCCCTTCCAAGGTCATCATTGCAAACTTAAAACCGAAACCCTCTTCGCCGATCATATTCTCTTTCGGCACGCGGACATTTTCAAATGTCAGTGAGACCGTATCGGAGCTGCGAATGCCGAGTTTGCGTTCTTTCTTTCCATGCGAAAATCCCGGCATGCCTTTTTCGACGATGAAAGCTGAAATCCCTTTATGGCCCTTCGCGGGGTCGGTTTGCGCAATGACCAGAACATAGTCCGCGTTAATGCCGTTGGTGATCCAGTTCTTGATGCCGTTCAGGACATAATGATCCCCGTCGCGTGTTGCGATGGTATGCTGATTCGTTGCGTCGCTGCCGGCCTCAGGTTCGGACAATGCGAAGGCGCCGAGTTTTTTGCCCGAAGCAAGCGGAATAAGATATTTCTGTTTTTGTTCTTCTGTGCCGTATTTCGTCAGACCGTAACACACCAAGGAGTTATTGACAGACATGATCACACCGCACGATGCATCAACAGCTGATAATTCTTCGATGGTGATAACGTAACTGAGCGTGTCGAGTCCAGCACCACCGTACTGTTCGGGCACCATCATACCCATGAAACCGAGTTCACCGAGTTTCTTAATTTGTTCGTGAGGGAAAAGCTCTTTTTCGTCCCGTTCATCGGCAGAGGGAGCGAGTTCGTCGTGGGCAAATTGCCGGGTAGTCTCCCGGATCATTTTGTGGGTTTCGTTGAGTTCGAAGTTCATATCACTTTCTTATGTTTTAAGCGTTATGATAATGAAATACGCAGCGTTCGATTTGTGAGCAGCGCGTGATTATGTTGTAGAACAATTATTTCTGCGGAGGATAGTCGTAGAATCCTTTGCCGCTTTTCCGTCCAAGATGACCGGCTGCGACCATCTTTTTCAGGAGCGGACAGGGGCGATACTTTGAATCACCCAGT
Organism: Bacteroidota bacterium; assembly: GCA_041665225.1. Lineage (GTDB taxonomy): Bacteria > Bacteroidota > Ignavibacteria > UBA10030 > UBA8401 > UBA8401. Next base: position 2,176 of record JBAYJG010000272.1, on the reverse strand, counting down.
CCGTCATACAAAACATTCATGATCGACAAGCAGACATCCAGTCCGATAAAATCAGCAAGGGTCAGCGGCCCCATAGGATGGTTCATCCCGAGTTTCATCACCGTATCGATCGATTCCGGCGTCGCCACACCTTCCATGACACAATACATCGCTTCATTCAACATCGGGAGAAGGACTCTGTTGGAAACAAACCCGGGATAGTCATTTACTTCCACAGGAGTTTTTTCTATCGTTTCGGCGAGCAGTTTTACCGATGCATACGTTCCATTCGTGGTTGCCAGACCGCGAATCAACTCCACCAGTTTCATGACAGGCACGGGATTCATAAAATGCATCCCGATGACTTGACCGGGTCGCTTGGTAACAGCGCCGATTTCTGTGATCGAAATGGAAGAAGTGTTCGAAGCGAGAACGGCATGCGACGGAGCGTTGGCATCAATCGTTCGGAAGATGCCGAATTTGATCTCTTTGTTTTCTGTCGCTGCCTCGATGACGATATCAGCGTTCTTCACAGCTGAGGCAAGATCCAGCGACAGAATGATATTTGAAAGTGTTTTTGTTTTTTGTTCCTCGGTGAGCGCCCCTTTTTTAATTTGGCGGTCCAGATTTGAAGAGATCGTCTTCACTCCCCTGTCGAGAAAATCTTGTTTGATATCATTGAGCGTGACAGTGAAACCGTACTGCGCGAATACATGCGCAATACCGTTTCCCATCGTTCCGGAACCAATAACGGTAACATTCTTGATAGCCATACTATGTTCCTGATTCAATAAAATTCGGTTTAGAGCAATTCAACAATCAATCCGCTTGCTTCACCGCCGCCGATGCAGATGGCGGACATCCCGCGTTTCAGGTTTCTTTGTTTCAATGCATAGAGCAATGAAACCGTGATCCGCGCACCGCTGGCGCCAATCGGATGACCGAGCGCCACGGCACCGCCGTTCACATTTACTTTATTCACATCGATCCCGGCGATCTTGTTCACCGCCAATGCCACAACAGCAAACGCTTCATTAATCTCGAACAGGTCGATATCATTCACAGTGAGTTTCGCTTTTTTCAAAACTTTTGTGATTACATCTGCAGGAGCAGTAGTAAACCAATTCGGTTCCTTTGCCGAGGACGCGAAAGCAATGATTTTCGCAAGTGGTTTCAGTCCAAGCGATTTCGCTTTGTCTGCAGACATGAGAACAAGCGCCGCAGCACCGTCATTGATCTTGGAAGAATTCGCGGCAGTCACTGTTCCATCTTTCTGGAATGCCGGGCGAAGGGTCGGAATCTTATCAAAATTTGTTTTAAATGGTTCTTCATCCGCTTCCACGAACGTGGTCTCGCCTTTTTTTCCGGCGATCGCAACTTTCACGGTTTCATCTTTAAATCTGCCGGTCGTGAGCGATTCCTGTGCGCGCTTATAGCTGAGAATGGCAAATTCATCCTGTGCCTCGCGAGGCACACCGCATTCCTTTGCACATTGTTCCGCAAAATTACCCATCGGAACACCTTGATACACATCCTGCAATCCATCGCGCATTAATGAATCCTGAATTTCGCCATTGCCGTACCGGTATCCATATCGTGCCTGCGGAATGAGATATGGAGCATTGGACATGCTTTCCATTCCGCCGGCAACAATCACTTCAGCATCGCCAAGAGCAATGGCTTGCGACGCAAGCATGATCGCTTTCAATCCTGATCCACACACTTTATTGACTGTCATGGTTTCAACGGCGGGAGGAAGTCCAGCGTACAATGCGGATTGACGAGCAGGTGCTTGACCAACGCCGGCCTGCACGACATTTCCCATGATTACTTCGTTGACGATGTCCTTGGGGATTGCTGCTCGTTTGATTGCTTCTTCGATTGCGATGGCGCCGAGTTTTGGTGCGGTAAGTGAACTTAACGCTCCGCCGAAAGAACCGATAGGAGTTCGGCAAGCGCTGACAATAACTACTTCGTTCATAATACTGTCCTTAATAAGTGCGTAAAGTTACGCGGAAAAAGGTGAAGTTCCAAAATAAAAAAGCCGTCTTTCGACGGCTTTTCAATCAGCTATTCATTGATTTTAAGAACTCTTTGTTCGATTTCGTTCCTTTCAATCGTTACAGCAGAAACTCCATTGCTTCCACCGGATTGAAATCACTCATGAACTTCCGGAGGATCCAGATCCGGTTCATTT
>JBAYJG010000271.1:0-3734 GCA_041665225.1 Bacteroidota bacterium | reverse complement strand
TCTTTCTTGATCCATGCATTCCAAAAGAGTGGAAGGGGTTTGAGATTGAGTATCGTTACAAAACTGCCCGCTACACAATTATCGTTGAAAATCCCAAGGGAGTCTGCCGCGGTATAGTAGGATGGAGTCTTGATACATTGGATCAAAAAAAACTTCACTCCGGCGGTCTGGTGAAAATCAATCTGAACGACGACGGTACCCATCATATCGTTCATGTTTTCCTTGGAGTTCAATCGACAATCCCTTCTAAAGTGGGTTAATCCCTTTATAGTCCTTTTGATCTATATCATTTCGCACGACTGAATAGTATCTAATGTTAGTCTGTTATAATCCCTGTTGAAAAAGAGGATGAAAGAATAACAAACGTATACTGTGACAGTGTTGTGTGTAATACTTATTCGATCTCTGTTCGTTTGAGATCGAGAACCAAGAGTTCGAGAGTGAAAAAAAGGATCGTATGACGGATCAAAGCAATGTTCATCGGGGATTATCCCTCCTAATTACTGCGGCCGCTATCGTGCTGATTATCGATGGCATCAATCAAGCGCAATCAGTGATCTCGCTCTTTCTCTTCTCCGTCTTTCTTGCGTTGATCGGAACTCCTCCCGTACTATGGCTGGAACGAAAACGGATCCCTTCATTTCTTGCAGTCATGCTTGTTATGGCGAGCATGGTTTCCTTTCTCTTGATTATTGGCATTGTTGTTGGGGAATCACTTGGCAGCTTTACCGATGCTCTTCCATTCTACCAGAAGCGTCTGCAGGAAACAATCCTTTCCATAAAACCATTGTTGACTAGTAAACATATTGTTGTCACGAACAAAGTGTTACTCGAATATTTTAATCCCGGTCCCGTGCTTGATATCGCTGTGGGATTGGTCTCCCGTGCGGGATTAGTGTTATCTAATATTTTGTTGGTCCTGCTTACGGTGGCATTTATTCTTTTAGAAGCATCCAGCTTTCCCATTAAACTCCGCTCTGTGCTTGGAAATCCGCATCTCGATTTTCCACAGTTTACAAAGTTTATCAACGATCTCGAACGGTACATGGTCATAAAAACCCTTATCAGTCTTGCTACTGGCACATTGGTGGCGATCTGGTTGTGGATTCTTGGAGTTGATTCACCGATTCTTTGGGGATTTATTGCTTTCCTCTTCAATTTTATCCCAAATGTCGGTTCCTCCATTGCGGCAATTCCTCCTGTGCTTCTCGCTTTTGTACAATTTGGAGTTGGCCGTGCAGCATTGGTAACCGCCGGTTATATGTCCATTAATTTCATTCTGGATAATATCATCGAAACAAAACTGATGGGACATAAATTAGGGCTATCGACACTCGTTGTTTTTTTATCATTGATGTTTTGGGGAAGTCTGTTAGGTCCAATCGGTATGGTGTTATGTATTCCGTTTACAATGACATTGAAATTTGCCTGTGAGAATAATAAAAGTACGGAGTGGATTGCAGTGCTGCTCGGTTCAGAAAACATTAAAGACGTATGACTTTCAATAATCCCGATAATATGAAGAACGGCAGAGCAGTATAAGACAAAATGAATCATGAGTAAAGAATCATTGAAATCATGTAAAGTGATATACAATATTCGAAAGTATACGAATAAGTCCCTTTTGCATATTCAATGCATTCGTAATGAAGCGGGTGGGTGCGAAATTTAGGAGGATTGAGCGAATGGGAAAGCGATGAATGACGGGACTTTTGATGGCGCGAATAGCGCCATCAACGGGCTCGTCCGCGTCAGACGGGCATGAGCGAACGGGATTCATCGCGCGCGTTAAATTTCGCAAGGGGTTCTTTTGCTTCTTTTCTTGCCCCGTCAAGAAAAGAAGAGAATGAGTTTTTACTTTTAGCAAAACATTATGATTTATAAAGACTATTACAAAATTCTTGGAGTTGCAAAGACTGCTTCACCGGCTGAGATCAAGAAAGCGTTTCGCGCTCTTGCCAAAAAATATCATCCCGATAAAACAAAAGGGGACAAAGCGGCGGAAGAAAAGTTCAAAAGTACTACAGAAGCAAATGAAGTACTCAGCGACCCGGTGAAACGGAAGAAATACGATCAGTTTGGTTCGGATTGGAAACAGTATGAAGCAGCAGGAGCAAAACCGGGGGGATTTGACTGGTCCAAGTATGCCAGCGATCAATCACAGCAAACAGGATTTCAGGGATCCGGTTCACCATTTACCGATGATGGTGTGAATGATATTTTTGAGATGCTCTTCGGACAGCAAGGAGGTCAGCGGAGAGGAAGACGGAATGCGCCCGCCCAAGGACAGGATCTTGAAACAGAAACGATTCTGTCGCTTGAAGAAGTCTATCACGGAACAACGCGGCTGATTCAGCTTCAGGGCCAGACTATTAAAGTAACTATTAAGCCGGGTGTTGCCGATAAACAAACGCTCAGAGTGACAGGAAAGGGAGGCGCAGGATCGAACGGCGGACCGCATGGTGATCTTTTTCTTACGGTGAAGATTGCACCGAATGCTGAATTTCAACAGAGAGGGATCGATCTTTATTGCGACCTTCCGGTTGATCTGTACACGGCGATCCTCGGAGGGAAAACATTGATCAAAACATTCAAAGGAAAAGTGACAGTGAATATTCCCAAAGGAACTCCTAACGGAAAAGAGCTGCGACTTGTTGGGCTTGGAATGCCACTCTATGGAACAAAGAATGAATTTGGAAACCTGATAGTGAATGTTCGTACTGTGCTCCCTGACCATCTCACCGAAGAAGAAATTGATCTCTATAAAAAATTGGCTGCATTACGACATCTATCGCACAATGAAAAATAATCGTCTTAAATACTTCATCAATAAATATTTATTTACTCACTCCATTTACAAGGACACCATGAAACCAAACATCGATATTACCGAAGCTCATCAAAAAGAAATTGCACAACTGCTCAATACACTTCTGGCGGATGAATATGTGCTGTATACGAAAACGCGCAATGCTCATTGGAACGTTCAAGGCCCTAATTTCATTGAGCTCCACAAATTCTTCGAAACGCAGTATGATGCATTAGATATTATTATTGATGATGCCGCAGAACGGGTCCGTGCATTAGGTCATTTTGCATTGGGAACGCTCAAAGATTTCATCACCATCACGCGGTTAAGCGAACATAATCATGATTTTTCGAATGACAAACATATTATTCAAACACTGCTGGAGGATCATGAAACAGTCATTCGCTTTTTGCGAAAAGACATTTCCTTTATTAGTGAACAGAATAAAGATCTGGGGACTGCCGACTTTCTGACGGGGCTTATGGAGCAACACGAAAAGATGTCGTGGATGTTAAGGGCGCATCTAACGTAAAGGATAATTCAAAGAAGACGAAATATCTTCGTTTGAATGATACCAAGGTGGAATTTTTAATTAATTCAATGATTGATACAAATATAACAGACCTTTAATTTCAAGGGAGAAATACATGCTCTATACTATCGCAGTCGTACTCACCATTTTGTGGCTCTTAGGAGTTGTCAGTTCCTATACCATGAATGGATTTATTCATATTCTTCTTGTCATAGCAATTATCACCGTGTTGTTGAGAGTAATTCGCGGTAAAAATATATTTGGGTCTAAAGCTTGATTCGAAAGGTAACTACAGCGACGAAATAAAACCCTTGTCATTCTGAACGAAGTGAAGTCCCGCTTTTCGGATTCCGCTCATAACGGGATTCAAAAAAGCGGAAAATCTGGTTTGTG
>JBAYJG010000270.1:0-3737 GCA_041665225.1 Bacteroidota bacterium | reverse complement strand
TCCATAGCCTGTTGCCGAATATGGTGCAAACACCGGGATTGTAGACAAATGCCTCATTGATGGAATTCCGTAGACATAAATCTGTCCGGAATGACCTCCGGAGGCAAAGAAATAATATTCATCAAGATCGCCGGGGGCAACGTATACTTTTTGTGCGGCTTCTTGAACATCGGAGCGTGCACCGGCACGCCCTTTTTTATCATCACCGCAGCCGACGATGTTCGACATCGTAGCAGCAATGATCAGTATAAGAGTTTGTATCTGTTTCATGGTTTGCTCCTTTGAGTGAGTGATTCGATGAAGCGTCTATTTCTTTAATGCTACTTTTTCTTTCTTTTTTAATTCGTACGCATACCGCAGTTTTTCAATCGCTTCCAACCGCTCTTCTTTTGTTAATGGAATCATTGTTGAAAGCACTACATCCATCGTTCCGGTCGGCTTCATCAGAAAATCATCAAGTGTTCTGCCGAAGCGCGATTGCACATCTTCCACAGCAAGTGCAAGATCAGGTCCAATCTGTGCCGCTGCTTCAATACCGAGCGTCGAAACGGAATGACAGGTGAAGCAATTTTTCTGTACAAAAAAAGCCCCCGGGCCATTTTTCATTCTCTCTTCTTTCTCAATCTCTTCTTTTGTCGGCACATCCTTAAAATTGTTCGATGGGATATATTCAATCGGCAGTTTTGTTTTCTTCCAACTCATCACCAGCAATGACAATGCCTGTGCATCGTTCGAAGAAAAATTGAAGTTTGGCATGACTGTTTCGGCAACAAGCTCTTTCGGATTCTTAAAGTGTGTCATATGCCATGTAAACATCGAAGCAAATCCTTTAATCCGTTCAAAATTGAATTGTTCGGGCGATTTTTCCCCTTCGAATGTCAGATCGGGACCGACGGTTCCTCCCCGTCCATTGATTACATGACAGGCACGACAGCCTTTTTCGTTCACAATCTGTTTCGCCCGGTTTAAGAAATCCATTCCCTTTGTCTCTTTTTCAAACCGATGACATTTGTTGCAATTCGCCTGCATCATTGCTTTTGTATTGCTCATTACATAAAACTCTGACAGCTCTTTACCGAGCAACGGATCTTCCCAATGTTCTGAAAAACCATGCGCAGCATTTTCGTCAGTTGCATACCCTTGTCCAGAATGACATGTGGTGCAGCCAAACTTAGCGATAGGATGTGTTTTCAGAATTTCTGAGGGATGTGTTTTGAAAGGATTGGTTCCATTTTCCAATCCTTTCCATTCCACTGCCTGATGGCAGGTGATGCACCGGTCGGCAATATTCAAATCCTTCACATAGACTTGCTGCAGTCCTATGGGAATTGTTGCAGCTCGCTCTTCTCCGAATTTTTCAGCAACAACATCAGAGAATTCAGATTGATACTCTTTCCATTCCGGAGTGAAGTAATCATAATAAATGAATCCGGTAACCAGCAAAAATAATATGCCGGCGATAGAAACATACATCTTATCTTTCATGACAAAATCTAATTTTTGCTTCATTGTTTTATGATTCATTCCAATACCTTTCTCAATCACATTAATATTTTACCGGCATCGTCGGCCATGATTCCCACGGGAAGTAAAAATTCCAGTACGGTCCACGAAGGAATGTTCCGACGATCGTAAAAATGATGATAAAGAGACAAACGGTGACAAAGATTCTGTTTTGTTTTTTCCGTTCAGGGGCAAACCATTTACCAACACTCTGCAGACCGGACGGATCGCGATACGGCCACCATACAGCAAGTGCGATCATTACCGTCGGAAGAATAATTCCTCCGATAAGCGCACCGTTGATTGTTACAAATCCGAGAGGAATTGTTGAAATAGTAACGATCTCCTGCAGCCACAAGAAATACCATGGCGCTTTAGCTGGATTTGGCGTTACAGCCGGATTTGCCGCTGCTTCGAGCGGCGCGCGGAAGAGAATCGAAAGAATAATCGTGGCGAGAGTTGTTCCCAGTGTTACAAGCCACAACCGACGTGTAAGATTTGGAATTGACGAAACACTGTTTTCCTCTTCATTTACCATTATTGTTTGTACGTGAACACTCGTGCCGTTAGTGATTCCCAGTAACGAATATGTTTTCGATTTTACCGGAATTACCTTTTCCGGTTTTTGTGCTAATGCTTCCTGATCAACAACAGCAAGTCCGCCGTCTTTTCGGATTCTCCACATATGCCATACGAATAGGAATACCACGACCATGGGAAGAAAGAATACATGAAGAACATAGAATCGTATTAAAGCATTTTGATCGATGAAGTTTCCTCCGAGAAGAAAGAATCGGATCTTTTCACCGACAACGGGAGCAGAACTTGCGATGTTTGTTCCGACGGTAATCGCCCAATACGCAAGTTGGTCCCACGGCAGCAGATAACCGGTAAACGAAAGGAGCAGTGTCATTAACAACAAGCCAATGCCAATGATCCAATTCAATGGTCGGTTTGAACCGACAGATTTTCCATTTTTATAGGCTCCCGTCAGAAAAACACGAACCATATGAAGGAACACAACAGCAACCATTAGATGAGCAGAAATGCGGTGCATTGACCGGAGCAGCCATCCGAAGGAAACGACGAACTCAATATCCTTCACTGAAGAATAGGCGCGTTCTACCGAAGGAACATAGAGGAACATAAGGACAACACCAGTCACCACAAGAATCAGAAAGAGTACAAACGAGATCGTGCCAAGATACATTGAATATTTCCATGACAAACTTCCCTTGCTCACTTTATTAGGAAATGCGTGCAGCAATACGTTTTTGACGATCGCATCCCCTGCTTCTTTTTCGCTGCCGGGATTCCATGTCCAGGTCAGTTTTTTATAAACGGTTTGTACTTGATTGAGAAACTGCATCGTTGTTCTCCGTAAAGGTGGATCAGACTGTTAATCGAAAATTTTGCTCAACTTCATTTCCCATATCCGCAATCAATTGACCATCGTCAGGGGATACTTCCAATTTGAACCATTTCAACGGACGCGGAGCAGGACCGGCATAGTTTGTCCCATCGGCATAATACTTCGATCCGTGGCAAGGGCAGTGGAATTCCGAAGTGATTGTTTTCTTTTCACCATCAATTTCCACCTCTTTCGGCTGATTCAATTTTGTATGTTTCACCGTGCATCCTAAATGCGTGCACGAAGCAGAAATTGAATAAAATGACTTCCCTTCTTTGAAGATATACAGCTGTTTGTCCTCGATGAATGTGACACCTTCGGAAAGTTGCGATGGCAGTCCGATTTTGAATTTCTGCGCTGATTCATATAACACATTGGGAATAAGTGAACGCAACGTTTGAAATCCGACGGCACCCGTACTTAGCAAGACACTTCCAACACCAATTTTTTGCAAAAAGTCTCTGCGGGATTTCGATTGTTCTTCCGACTCTTTTTTATGAACTGGCGAAGTTTCTTTTTCTTCCATGATGGTTCCCTTAGGTAAATGTTTTTTATTCAAAACTGATGAATGCTATTTGAATTGTTCATGCTCTTCATAATAGAAGACTTCCATCGTCATTGCATCGGTTGGACAACGCACTGCACATAATCCGCAGCGGATGCACGTTTCATCATCTTTAATCATTGCCGATGCAGGTGAATATGGATCGATACTGTAATGATCTAGTAATTGCGTTTTGAGCGTTGCATCAATTCCCAGTTCCGCTAACGGGACAAGCTTCAGACAATATTCCGGACAAACATCCACACAGCGGTTGCACAT
>JBAYJG010000269.1:0-3740 GCA_041665225.1 Bacteroidota bacterium | reverse complement strand
CCGTTCGGCCTTCGTAAGTTTATCAACATACGGAATCGCAGAAAACGGAACACTATTTTTTTGTGAACGCTGTACGAGATAACCGGAAATTGCAGGACTGATGAAGTATTCTCCTTTTCGTACTGCATGAATGCATTCCACAATATCATCGACTGCATTTTCTTTTAAGAGATATCCATGTGCACCAGCGTCCATTGCCTGGTCGAAGATCTCTTTATCCTTGTGCATCGTCAGGAAAATGATCTTCGTTTTAATGTTATCCACAATGATTTTTTGGGATAGACCGATGCCCCCCAATTTCGGCATTTCAATATCGACAAGAGCTATATCGAACGATTCTTTTCTTAAACGTAGGTATGCAATCTCACCGTTTTCCGCTTCGGCAATCGTATCGATATTCGGTTCATCATCAAGAGCACTACGAATCCCTTTCCGCATTAACGGATGATCATCCACAATCAATATTTTTATTTTCTTACTCATTTTTTATTGGAAGCATAACAGTGATCAACGTTTTATATTCTTTCGAAGCAGCGTAGGTTATGGTTCCACGGAGAAGAATGATGCGATTGTGAGTATTTCTTAACCCAAAACCTTTTGATTCATTGCGCATACGTTCGACATTAAATCCTCGCCCGTTATCACCAATGGTGATCATCAGCGTTCCGTCATTCACCTTGACAAGAACTGTTCCCTTATCCGCGCCGGAGTGTTTAATAACATTATTCAAACATTCTTGGAGTATTCGGAAAATACTGGATTCTTGTTCTTTATTGAATATTCCATCGATATTTTGGACAGAGATATAAAATTGAATTGTCGAAGATTCACTCACGTTTCGTACAACGGATTCAATCGCTTTCGTTAATCCCAACTGATCCAATTGATACGGGAAAAGATTGTAGGCAATTCTTCGTACTTCTTCAATGGATGAGGAGGCAGTCTGGTTGATATCCAAATAGCGTTTCAAATCGCGCCTGTTCCTCCCTAGCACAGCGGAATTTTTTATGAACAACAAGTTCTGTCCGATGCTGTCGTGCAATTCCGACGCGATCCTTTTCCGCTCTTCTTCCTGTGAATTTATCAACTGACTGGAAAATTCTTCCTGCCGTCTTTTCTCTTTTTGCAACTGACTCACACGACGGAAATAGATGATTGGACCAATTGAAAGAAAACCGAATAGGATAAACGATTGAAACCACCAGCGTTGCCAAAATGGAGAGATAATCACAAAAGGGAATTGCGCCGGGAGTATGCTCACCACTCCTTCCGAATTTAATGCCCGAACTTCAAATATATATGTGCCGGGATGTAAGGCCGGATACGACGCAGCACGAAGTATTGTGGGATTGCTCCATTCTTTACCCGTTCCGATCAATCTGTATTGATACAGCAAGCCGCTCGATTGACGATAATCTATACCAGTAAATTCAATACTAACATTATTGTGATCGTATGGAAATTCAAACGTACCTGTATCTGAAAGCATTTTTGCATTTACATCAATTCGAGTAATGTACACTGGAGGGGGTAATGCAACATCCTTTGAAAGATAATTGTACACTCTGAATGCTTCTGGTGTTACATACCACAGAAGTCCATCACGCTGCGCTCCGCATGAACCGGTGGGAGTTCCGAGAAGGAAATCACTCTGCTTCTGTGGCAGTAGTGTGCGGATGGAAATCTTTTGCATTCCAAATGATGTCGCAGCCCACATTGTTCCATCGTTACTTTCGGACAGCGCCCAAACAGAATTGTTGACAAGTCCTTTAATTGTTGTTATGTGTCCATTGCCATAGACGGAAATTCCTTTGTAGCGCATCCCGATCCAAATTTTCCCTTCACGGTCCTGAGTTATTGCACGGATCATATTATCCGGAACCATCTGCTGTTTTGAGATATGGGAGAATTCCGCAAACGAAATCATTCGGGATGCATTTGCCGGAAGGATAGATATACCGGAATCGTAACCGCCAAACCACATATTGCCTTCGTAGTCCTCAAAAATAACACGAATGTCATTGGAAGGAAGGCAATCCTCCTTGGTGAACAGTCTCATCTGTTGAGAATCAATCTTTATGACTCCAGTGCGGACATTGCACCAGAGATTATTCTTTGAATCTGCATAGACAATTGCTGTTTGTTGATTCCCGGGAAGTTTAATATTTCTGCTTTGCTTCAAAAACGAATGCTGATCCTGTGGTCCACCAATTTCAAATTCAACTATATCCGAACCCCTGTTAACGAAAAGTTTTTCACCATGGACAACAATCGACGAAATCGGTTTCCCTTTAAAATGTCGATAGGTCTTCCAGCCTCCATTTTTTTCTCGCCAGATTTCTTCTAGGCCCCTTTTTGTTGCAACCCAAAAATGTCCGTTGGTATCTGTCACTGCTCTGCCATTATTATATGCCTCGGATATTCCTTCAAACGGGAAAATCCACGAATGCTTTTCGCAAAGGACAGAAATGCCTTTATTCCGCACTGCAATCCAGAGATTCTTTTCGACATCCACCAGACAACATTCGATATTGTTTCCCAGCAATCCTTGTTCGGTTGTGTAATGCACAAATTTCTCTCCAGAAATATTTTTTGTCCTGATCGATAACAATCCGTTTTCTGTGGAAAGCCAAAGGTTCCCCTCTGTATCCGCGAACAAGTTTTTTATTCTGGTATTCACAGATTTCTGGGAAATAAATGTTGTGCCTACATATTGCCTTAAAAAACCATCAGAGGTTGCAATCCATATATTTCCGGCTCGGTCAGATGTTATTGCCGCAACCTGGTTTTTCGACGGAATCTGAATTTGTTTGACTGTTGATGTATTTTGATCATACATATACAGCCCTGACCACGAAAGTATCAACATCATACTGTCTGTGCCATAAACGAGAGAATTCGCAATAAGATGTTTTCCTTTTATAAAAAATTCGGAAACAGAGTCGCCCCGAATGAGAAAAATACCTTTCTCTGTAGCGCACCATAATGTGCCTTGTGAATCGGTCGCCAAAGAAAATATTTTCCGCGATGAACCGATGCCAAATTCCGTAAAAATTCTTCGTTCGGATGTGATGTTTGCCGGAGATCTACACAATCCGTCTTGTGTTCCCACCCATAACCATCCTTGAGATTCGCGAACACAGTATACAACACTGGAAGTTAATCCATCGTCCATTGTATAATTGATAAACTGTGTGCCGTCAAACCGGCTGACACCGTTCGCGTTACTGACCCAGAGAAATCTGAGCCCATCTTGATAGAATGAAGTTACATCGTTTGTTGCAAGCCCTTCGTTGTGCGTATAATGCCGGAATGGCAAAATCTGAGCGCAAAGATTTCCCAGGAGCGCAATGATGATACAAATAAATGCGAGCATCTTTCCTTGCGGCATAAACAGTTTCGATATTTTCAGAGTAAGGATTGAAATACGAGTGTGCAATAAATTAATCACCGCACGATGAAAATGCAAACATGAAACCCGGGGACGCAAGCATTTCCGGCATGTGAGCTTTTCAAAGAATTATTCTTCCATCCAATGTACAATCTGTTGTGGATCAAGTGAAGTATTTCGTTTTTGGAGAAGTTTTGAACCTTTCGTATATTTGTCTAAGAAACTACCGCCGAGGTGGTGGAATTGGCAGACACACTAGCCTTAGGAGCTAGAGCTCACGCATTAGGGGTTGGCGTCCCTTCCTCGGTCCAACAAAATAGCTCTGTTCCATAAAACAGCCATTTTTTAT
>JBAYJG010000268.1:0-3775 GCA_041665225.1 Bacteroidota bacterium | reverse complement strand
GCGCAATTTTTTTCTCCATCCGAGATCATCATGGTTGATACAGATGCACATCGTCTCGCGGCAGCCAAAACATTCGGGGCCACCAGAATTGTTACGGGTAATGCAGTCGAGGAAATTATGAAATTGACGAATGGCAAGGGTGTGGATGTGGCAATTGAAGCTGTCGGAACACCTGCTACATTCGAAATATGCCAATCGATTGTAGCGGCAGGCGGACATATCGCAAATATTGGTGTCCACGGCAAGAGCGTTGAACTGCATATGGAAAAGCTTTGGTCGCAGAATGTGACAATCACAACACGGCTTGTCGACACGATCTCAACGGCTATGCTGATGAAGACTGTTCTTTCTGGTAAACTCAAACCGCGCCAGCTGATCACGCATCATTTCGAACTCAATGAAATTATGAAGGCATACGATACCTTCGAACATGCTGCCGAAGAAAAAGCGTTAAAAGTAATTCTTACGAACTAATAGAAAGGTGCTTGTGTGAAAAAATTATCGCTGGTTACTATTGCAGGAATATTTGTCCTTATGGGATTCCATTTCAGCGGTTGTTCATCATCCGAGCTTGTTGATATTTGGAGCGATTCGTCGTTTAATGACTCCGCCCTGAATAAGATCTATGTCATATCCGCCAGCACGAACTATACACAGCGCCGCATATGGGAAGATGCGTTTTGTGTAGAACTGACAAAGCATTATGTCGATGCAGTCCCTTCTTACCGTTCGTTTCCAGACGCCGTGCCGGATACAACACAGATCATGGATGCCGTTACATTGAACGGGTTTAACGGCGTTATCGTTATCCGCCGACTTCCGCCGGAAATTCATGCGCAATTTCTACAAGGATATTCGACGACCGAACAGCGGACGTATTTTGACCGCCGGCGATCACGGTTTGTGACATATTATAAGGAAATCGAACACTCCGGTCATATCGATTCTCAAAAAGTGGATATCAACAGTATTGACGTTTGGACGATCAATAACGATGGAGAAATGATCTGGAGTGCGACGAGTAAAACGGTGGAACCGAATTCGGGACAGAATATTCGGATGGAAATTGCACAGCTTGTGATGACGGAATTGGCAAATCGAGGTATTATTGTTTCCCGGAGGTAGACATTCCTCACGGCGTGTTGTACAAAAAGCTAGAGTGGAATTCCCTATGAAAAAAAATGTCGGCGTGTGGATCGACCAACGAAGAGCGGTGATTGTACAGTTACATGAGGGAGGGGATGAAGTGCATTCAATCACTTGCGGTGTGGAATCGTCTGTTGCTCGATCAAACGGTGGTGAACATAATCACTCTGGCCCATTATTCCCCGCTCTCGTGACGGAATACTACGACAGCATTTTGACATTGCTGCAGGGAATGGATGATGTCCTTATTCTTGGTCCCGGTGAAGCGAAAGTCGAACTCAGCGTACGTATGAACGGTGATACGCTGGGAGAACATATCGCCGGTATAGAAAATGAAGGGCCGATGACTGATGATCAGCTCGCGGCGCGAGTGCGGAAACACTTCATGCCGTTATCCGCATAAGTACTAAAAAATGTTCCCGCGACTGTAATAATCAATGGCACGAAGACACGGAGTAAGATCGATGATAGGAGTGATATATAGTCATCAAAAAAAGGATTACTGTCATGCTCTCTAGAATAGCAGTTGTTTTATTCATCCTGTGGCTTCTGGGAATTGTTTCTCACTACATGATGAGCGGCTTTATTCATCTTCTGTTGGTTATTGCCATCATGATCGTTCTGATGGAAGTGATCGATAGAAAAAATAAGGCCGAAAATCTCATCTTGCCACCGCAGTCCCGAATTGATGGTAATACGTTGTCGTGGAAAAAAATAGTTTCTCTTCTCTCACTATTTGCCGGCATGATACTGTTTCTCGAAGGCATTCATGCTATTGATATGATAGATTCACATACAACCCGTATCCTTACCAGTTCCCATATTGATAGTTCATTGTGGATGCTCGTCGGCGGCATTATCGGAGCGTCGCTTGGAATGGTCGGTTTGCTGAACAGCACAGGGAAAAAACAGAAAAGGTGAATTATGAAGATCTCTTCGGTCAATATTGTGCTCATAGGAATAACAGCAATTTTCCTATTCATCATCCGCGGACAAACAGTTGAACACAAGAATGCATCTACCGATGAGATGTTTTTGAAGATCACGGATGATTCGGCCGGTGTTCCACATGAATCGGGAATTCAATGGCTGCAATTTGTTCGTGCATCGGAACGGTTGATCAGCGAAAATGAAATACGGATCACAGCATATAAAGAAACCATCGAAGAAGCCGGTCCTAAAGCAATGGTACTCTATCGTAAAAAGGTGGAACAGTTAGAACAACAGAACATCGATTTGAGAATAAAATTGGAAACAATGAAGAAAACGGAACGGTCCAACCGTGATGAGTTCAAGTTGATATTCAACCGAGAATTGAACCGGTTAACGAAGAAGATCGATGAAACAATACCAAGAAACGGGTAGGCAGTTCGGCGGATAACCGATGACCGGACACTGACATCGATGGATGGGAAACTGAAGTATTATGGAACTCTTGGAGCAGACCTGATGGAACGTGTCGAGATCACAGTAGCAGAATACCTGCTGAGACGATTGAAAGAAATCGGAGTGGATCACATCTTCGGAGTGCCGGGGGATTTTGTCCTTGGATTCTTTAACCAGATACTGAAGAGCGATATTCACTATGTCGGCACATGCAACGAACTGAATGCCGCGTATGCAGCCGATGGGTATGCACGTATCCGGGGAATCGGTGCGTTTTCCACAACGTTTGGAGTCGGAGAACTGAGTGCGTTAAACGGAGTTGCGGGAGCATACGCAGAACGTGTACCGGTGGTAGTGATCACCGGTTCGCCATCAACAATCAGCTTCCGCAATCGTCCACTGCTACATCATACGCTCGGTGATTATCAGATCCCGCTGCGGATGTACGAAAAGATCACTGTCGCATCTACACATCTGATCTCAGGGGAATCTGCGCCAGCGGAGATTGATCGTGTGCTGAAGGCTTGTATCCATCATCAAAAGCCGGTGTACATCAGCCTTCCTTCGGATGTCGTACTGATGCACTGTTGTCCACCGGAAAAATTTATTTTCCCCGTACCATCACCCAGCGACCAACATGCTCTTGCAGAAGCGGTACAAGAGACAATGGGCATGATTAATGCGTCGCAACAACCGATCATTATCGGCGGTGTGGAATTGATACGATTTAAAATGCAAAACGAGTTCTCCCATTTCCTGGAGAAATCAGGATTTCCCTATGTGACCATGATGCTGGGGAAGACGGTCCTTTCCGAACACCATCCGCAATTTATTGGACTTTTCGAGGGAGACCGCAGCCGGGATATCGTTCGAAACCGCATTGATTCCTCTGACTGTATAATTCAACTGGGCGACGTGATGACCGATTTTAACACCGGGGGATTTACAACAAATCTCGACGAATCCAAAACAGTTTGTGCCAACATCAATTCTGTAAAGATCAGGCATCATTGGTATGAGAATGTCAATCTTCACGATTTTATCCATGGACTGTCGCAGCATCTCACCCAACGGGATCCAGTAGCGTTGGAAATACCCCGTGCTGTTGATTTATGTATACACCGGCAGACACAGCCATATCTGCCAAATACTGCTGCCCCATTGTCCATCAAGCGGTTTTTTGACCGGATGAGTCACTTTGTAGAGGAAAATTCTATCGTCATAGCTGAAACGGGAGTATCCT
>JBAYJG010000267.1:0-3792 GCA_041665225.1 Bacteroidota bacterium | reverse complement strand
TACCAATGACAGCACCGGGTGGCAGGCGTGGCCCTTCGACAAACGGTTCCATCTGTTGTTAAATATTGCAATCGGCGGGGACTGGGGCGGAGCAAAGGATTGGATAGTTCCATTTTCCCGCAGCGGATGGAAGTGGATTATGTCCGTGTCTATAAAAAATCGGAGTAATACCGTATGAAAACATATGCTCTTTTTTTGTTCATCGCTTCATCGCTGTTATTGTCACAGCAGCAGATGTTTGTTACAACAAAAGGAACTTCTGTTATCACATCGGACGGCAAACCGCTGCTGTTACGAGGGATCAATATCGGCAATTGGCTGGTGCCGGAAGGGTATATGTTCAAATTTACTTATGCCAATTCTCCGCGACGGATCAACGATGCCTTCACACAACTGCTCGGCCCTGAAGAAACAAAAAAGTTCTGGAATCAATATCGGGATCGCTATATCACGCGCGAGGATATTGCCTTTATCAAAAAGAGCGGATTAAATTCCATTCGTGTCCCGTTCAATTACCGTTTATTTGTGTCGGAAGACTACGGCACACGATTCGAAGGACCGGGATTCGAAATGCTGGACCGGGTGATCCGCTGGTGCAGTGAAGAAAAGCTCTATGTAATTTTGGACATGCATTGTGCACCGGGTGGACAAACGGGAGATAATATCGATGATAGTGACGGATATCCGTTCCTTTTCGAAAGTGCAGCAGCACAACAGTTAACCGTAGACTTATGGAAGGAAATTGCCCGACGGTACGTAAAGGAAACCATTGTGATAGGGTATGATCTTCTTAACGAACCCATCGCTACGTACTTCGATGCTTCCAATTTTAATAATAAACTGGAGCCGCTCTATAAGAGGATCGTAGCAGCAGTGCGGGAAGTCGATACGAATCATATCGTCTTTCTCGGTGGCGCACAATGGAACAACAATTTCTCCGTCTTCGGTCCGCCGTTTGATGCGAAGATAGTGTACACCTATCATAAATACTGGTGTGATACCACGCAGGCAATGGTCCAAGAATATGCCGATTTCATGAAAAAATATTCCGTACCGATCTGGATGGGAGAATCGGGTGAGAATACCGATCGGTGGATTGATGCGTGGCGGAGGCTGAATGAACGGAATAATTTCGGATGGTGTTTCTGGCCATACAAAAAGATGGATGCACCTTCAAATATGGTTTCCATACAAAGGACGGCGGAGTGGGATTCGATCATTACATTTGTCAACAAGCCGCGAACAACGTATAAAGAGATTCGTGACGCTCGACCTGCAGATTCAGTGATCAAAAAAGCCTTTGCTGATTATCTGGAAAATTGCCAGTTTACTAACTGCACTATCAACGCCGGATATATGAAAGCATTAGGCCTACGAACCGATACGGGGAAGAAATGAAAAAAGCGTTTCTGACATGCATTTTGGTGTTACTATGCTGGCACAGTGCGGGGGCCCAATATGAAGATTCTGGAAAACGGGGAGTGTACTTTTCCAAGAAGCAATATACCGAGACCCCACTCCCGTCTTTCAAAGTAAACCGAGCATCCCTCCCATCACCGATTCTTGAAAACAATCCCGAATACATTGAACTGTATTGGAAAGCGTGGTCATTGGCATTCGATCATTTCAAACAACCGCCGAAAGGATCGCCGTTCGTTTCGAATTATCTGGATGAGGCATTCTCTCCCAGCGTGTTTCAATGGGATACGATCTTCATGCTGATGTTTGCCCGCTATGGACACTCCATTTTCCCTGCTATCCAATCACTGGATAATTTCTACTCACGTCAATACGAAAACGGATACATCTGCCGCGAGATACAGGAAGCGGATGGAGCGGATTATGTCTTCGTCGGACGTGAACATACAGTTAATCCGCCGTTGTTCGCATGGGCTGAAGTCGAATCGTACAAAGTGACCGGGGATAAATCCCGTTTTGCATCAGTGCTGCCTGTATTGAAGAAATACGCGGAATGGCTGGGAAAAAACCGAAAGAAAGAAAATACAAAACATGGCTTGTATTGGAATACCGGTCTCGGCTCCGGCATGGACAACATTCCGCTGCAGGGTTCCGGATGGGTGGATATGTCTTCGCAAATGGTATTGTTTTACCGCAACCTGTCGTTTATGTGCGGGGAAGTGGGACAGAAGGAAGAATCTGTTGCGTTTGACCGGATGGCAAATGGCATAGCTGAACGGATCAATCAGTGGATGTGGAATGAAACAGACGGTTTTTACTATACTGTCAACGATGCGGGTGAACAGCTAAAGGTGAAAACTGTCGGAGGTTTCTGGCCGATGTTGGCCGGGATTGCTGATGTGAAACAGGCCAGACGGTTGATGGCGCATCTGCAGGATCCGAAATCGTTCTGGCGGCCGATTCCATTTCCATCGCTTGCCGCAAATGAAAAAGAGTACAGGCCGGACGGCCAATACTGGCTTGGAAGTGTGTGGGCTCCCACCAACGTTATGATCATCAAAGGTCTGGAACAGTTCGGTCAGGATCGGGAAG
Organism: Bacteroidota bacterium; assembly: GCA_041665225.1. Lineage (GTDB taxonomy): Bacteria > Bacteroidota > Ignavibacteria > UBA10030 > UBA8401 > UBA8401. Next base: position 1,281 of record JBAYJG010000267.1, on the reverse strand, counting down.
GTGCGACCAACTATTCATTTGAGGAATTTTCCACTGCAGCAACGGAAAAATACCTTGATGGTCTTTCTGCAATCTTTAAAAAAACCGGTACACTGTGGGAAAACTATTCTCCGGAACTGATGATGCGGGGGAGTCCTTCGCAAAAGGATTTTGTGGGATGGACCGGCTGTGGTCCGATAGAATTGCTGATCGAAAATATTTTAGGTTTCCGGCCTTCAGGCGCCCAGAACAAACTGATATGGAATATTAGCAGAATCGACCGTCACGGAATCGAACGGTTGAAATTCGGCGACATCACCGCAACGCTGATCTGTCAAAAACGAAACAGTGTTGGCGATGCTGCGGAAATTCATGTTATTGCAAACAAACTGTTTGAGCTTATTGTTTCAGTCAATTCACGGGAACAACAAACGGTAACGGTACAGCAAGGAACTCAGAAATTTGTTATTCGCTGAGGTCCTGAAATACAGCAGAAAAACATTGGGCATCAGTGCATTGTAGTATATCTGTGAATCTTTTTGCGGAGGATGTTTTCGATGTATTATAACAAAACTATGTGTAAAACTATTGTATCTCAACAGTACGAGAACTGTGAAATGACTACCTATACTCATGAAAATCATTTACGTATGCTCAATTATAACAATTATCCTTTGTCCATTTCTTGACGCTCAATCGATAACCGTTTCGCCCTCTTCTTCAGTTTTCATCTTCCCTAACGGGGTATCAGTTCCTTCTGATTACCCGCACGTAAAAATCCCTATCAAAAACAATCCGGACTCCGGACTCATATTTATCAATAATTGGGGAGGGACTCCGTACATAGCAATTCTTGATAACAATGGTTCTCCGGTCTTTTACCGCAAGATGCCATCCAATGCCCGCGACTTTAAGCTGCAGGCAAATGGAATGTTATCGTACCGTTTGGCAGATCCATTTTACCGATTCTATGAAATGGACTCCACGTATACTGTCACCCGGGAAATAACCGCAAAGAACGGATACGGGATCGATGAGCATGATATACAGATTCTTCCGAACGGAAATGTTCTCGTCATAGCACTGGAATGGAAAACTGTTGATATGAGCAAGTTGCTCATCGGAGGGAGAGTAGATGCCACGGTGGTGGGAAACCATGTGCAGGAAATCGATCCGAATGGCAATGTTGTGTTTGAGTGGAAGTGTTGGGATAACTTCGACATTCTGGATGCTGTCCATGAAAATCTAACGGCGCAGTATATCGATTATATTCATATGAATGCTATCTCCGTTGATTCGGAC
>JBAYJG010000266.1:0-3793 GCA_041665225.1 Bacteroidota bacterium | reverse complement strand
TCGGTTATTTCCAGTTCGGGATCGACTTCCACCTTAACCCGGTGAAGTTCGCCGTTCTTTTCGAGATGCTTTATGAAATCCTGCAGGTTATCGAACATGGTTAAAACAGTTTTGAGTTATCAGTTTTCAGTTTTGCGAACTGAGTCTTGCGATGAGCAACATAGGGCAATAATTCTTATTCAAGTTCTTCGGCGCGCCACCCTTGGCTTCGGTGTTCACCGACAGTTCCCAGCACTTTATCCGTAAACGCACCGACATATTCGCCGACACTTTCCGGCACAAAATACATCGGGGGCGAAATCGGCATGATGATCGCACCATATCCCGAGAGTCTGGCGCATTGTTCAAGCGTAAGCGTGGACAACGGCGTTTCACGGACGCAGAGGATCAATTTATATCGTTCTTTTAATGCGACCTGCGCGGTACGTGTAATGAGCGTATCGCCAATTCCTGATGCAATCTTTCCTATGGTCGATGTCGAACAGGGAAGAATGACAAACGCATCGAAATGATTCGAACCGGAAGCGATCGGCGCCGTCAGGTCCTTATCGTCGAACTGCCGCTTAATGTACGGATGAAGATCGGTATCTTCCATCTTCAATTCGTCCTTCAGCAGTGCTTTTCCCCATTTACTGACGACCAGGAATTTCTCTGCCTGGGATTTTTTCAGGAAATCCAGCGCGTACACTGCTCCTGAACTTCCGGTGATGCCGATGATGATTTTCATGGTGATCAGATTATCAGTATGAGGATCAGGTGATAAGCATTCGGTACTATGAAGACAGACTACCTAATTAAATACTCACCAAGATCATTGCTAAAATTGAAAAACCAACAACAATATTAATTTTAAAAAACGCAAGCTCCACATCTTCCGCCTTATGTTGTTCCAGCCAGAGCAGGAATCCGCTCAATAACAAAAACGGGAGTGCAATAAGTGCTTTCAAAGAGATCAACACGAGCGCGATCAGGACGAAGAAAGCGAGGACATGTAGCACGCCGGAAATTTGCAATGCTTTCACTTTCCCAAACCGGGAAGGGAACGAGAACAATCCTGCCTTTTTGTCGAATGCTTCATCCAGCGTTGAATAGATAATGTCAAAACCCGTCGCCCAGAAGAGATTAAAAAGTGGAAGGAGCAGCGATTCGCCAAATCGCTCCATAGAACCGGTGACAGCAAAGAATCCGCCGAGCGGACCCATTGCTAATCCCATTCCGACACCGAAATGCGCCAGTGGTGTGTATCTCTTTAAATAGGGATAGATCACAAAAACTACCAAGGGAATTGGAGAAAGATACAGGCAGAAATCAGAAATCATTTTTGCGGAGACCAGATACATTAAAAGCCCGGCCAACAAGACGCCGTAACTCTCTTTCAGGTTCATTTTTCCGCTGGGGAGTTCACGCTGGATGGTGCGGGGATTGTGTTTATCGATTTCGCGGTCGATGATCCGGTTTAAGGTCATTGCAACCAAACGCGCTCCAATTGCTGCAATCAGTACCAATATCAATAAACGTACGGACGGCTGTTCTTTGGATGCCAGGAACACCCCGCTATAGATCATTGGCAGGGAGAATAATGTATGTTCAATTTTAATAAACGATAGATATTTTTTCAAAACTCGGCTTCATTTTATGGAGAAATTTTATAAAGGTACCGAAAATTTGCCTTTTAACAAAGATGATTTTTTGGACTAATCCGTCTTCTTTGTTCACGGGCGATAATTTCGTATATTTACTGAAATTTTGGAAAGAAGGAGTTTCATGTACACAATTACACTCATTCCAGGGGATGGAATTGGTCCCAGTATTACCGAAGCAACGGTGAAGGTTGTGGAAGCGACGGGCGTTTCTGTGAAATGGGATGAACAATACGCAGGAATGGCCGGGGTCGAAAAACACAAAGATCCAATCCCGGAACAAACGATCGAATCGATCTCAAAAAACAAGGTTGCGTTAAAGGGTCCGTTAACGACCCAACTGGGGAAGGGATTCCGCAGCGTAAACGTTGCATTGCGGAAAGAGTTTGATCTGTATGTCAATCTGCGTCCCGCAAAGTCGTTTGAAGGAGTTCCATCGCGATACAGCAATGTTGATATCGTCATGTTCCGTGAGAACATCGAAGAGTTCTACTCTGGAATTGAGCATTACATCGATGCGCAGAAAAGTGCTGCCGAAACAATTGGTATTATTACGCGGTACGGAAGCGAGAGAATTGTTCGTGCTGCGTTTGACTATGCACGCAAATATAATCGTAAAAAAGTCTCCATTGTCCACAAAGCGAATATTATGAAATTCACCGGCGGTCTCTTCCTGGAAGTGGGGAAGAAAGTGGCTGAAGAGTTTCCTGATATTCAATGCAATGATGTTATTATTGACAATATGGCGATGCAACTTGTGCTGAATCCAAATCAGTACGATGTTATTGTTACGACAAATCTGTTCGGAGATATTCTTTCGGATCTCTGCTCCGGTCTTGTGGGTGGACTAGGTGTTGCGCCGGGAGCGAACATCGGAAAAGATACAGCTATTTTTGAGGCAGTTCATGGAAGCGCGCCCGACATTGCAGGAAAAGATATTGCGAATCCTTCGGCACTTATCCTTGGCGCCGCGATGATGCTGAATCATTTAGGAGAAACTGCCGCAGCAAATAAAATTTATAAAGCGATCCGTGAAACGCTGATGAATCCCAGCGAAGTGACAAAAGATCTGAATCCGAAATCAACTGTCGGCACAAAACAGTTCGCAGAATTTATTGTGCAACATATTAAATCTAACTAAGCTGTAAGAAGTTAGCGATTAGCATTGAGAAAACTGTGTGAGGCTCTAATCTTAATACTTGAGACCTCTGAAATATTATTTGTCCATGGTCATTTCGAGCGAAGCCCCAAAGGGGCAAGCGAGAAATCTCAGACTATAATTTAGCTGAAAAACGAGATTCTCCCGAAGGGATCCCTTCGGGACTCGTCGCTCCCTGCCCGACTGCTTCGGTCAGGCGGGCGCTCCTCGGAATGACATTGATGTGAGATTTTTCAGATGTCTCTACTTATAACTTATGACTTAAAACTGTAAACTGTAAACTCAAAACTTTTCACCCAATATCTCCCAGCTATTTACCCATGCAAATCGGCACCATCAATATCGACAAACCACTGATCCTCGCTCCAATGGAGGATGTCACAGACATGCCGTTCCGTCTTGTTTGCAAGAAACTCGGTGCTGACATTATGTATACTGAATTCGTCAATTCTGACGGACTAATCCGAAACAATAAAAAGACGTTCGAGAAAATGCGTTTTCTTGAAGAGGAACGGACATTCGGAATACAGATCTACGGCGGGGATGAGGATGCAATGGAAGGTGCAACACGGCTTGCGGATTCATTGAAGCCCGACTTGATTGACGTGAATGCCGGTTGTTGGGTGAAGCAAGTTGCTGGACGCGGAGCAGGAGCGGGGTTATTAAAAGATATTCCACGGATGGAAAGACTAGTTTCGAATGTTGTGAAAGCGACGGATATTCCGGTGACAGTAAAAACCCGATTGGGTTGGGATGAACACTCCATCAAGATTATTGAAGTGGCAAAAATGTTGGAAGGGATCGGAGTGAAAGGGTTGACGATCCACTGCAGAACTCGTTCGCAAGGACACAATGGTGATCCGGATTATACCTGGATCCCTAAAGTAAAACAGGCTGTCTCTATTCCTATCATCGTCAATGGCAGTCTGACAGAACCGCATCAGATCAAAGAAGTGTTTGAAGACACTGGATGCGACGGTGTGATGATTGGCCG
>JBAYJG010000265.1:0-3799 GCA_041665225.1 Bacteroidota bacterium | reverse complement strand
TTTCTGCAATACACCGAATCCGATCCCAAGGCTGTTTGCAAAGAAATCTGCGTTGGAAAAAGCGTAGGTGGAAAATCCATCGCCGATTTCTATGGAGAGCGCATTAAAAGCAGGGATCAATACCGCATAACAGAGTGCCGACGATTCGTCGAACGTAGCCCATCGAAGGAATTCATACGTGATATTGAAATACAGAAAGGACGTGTAGAAGTGGCCGATTTTATCCACGCCGAGACTATAATTATTCCAGAATCCGTCATTCTCTTGTTTAAAGTGATGGTAATTTCCTTTCCACCACCATTGATATTCTACATGAAAGGAGGCAATAGTGTACACCGCCATGCTATAGACGGCGACTGTTTTCTTTTCAATTCCAAAAATGAGAGAATCAGATTCAGGATTGGCAACGGCAAACTGCAGAAATGCGAGCAGCGAGAAACAAACTATTTTCATTGCAAAAAAATAAAAAGAGAATGCTTCAAAATCAATTAATCGTTCCGCATTTCGTAAAGTTTTCGTATATTATACCGTTATGCAAAAAGAATATGTCCGTTCTCTCTTTGACAAGATCGCTTACCGGTATGACCTTCTTAATCATCTCCTGAGCGGCGGTGTAGATCTGTATTGGCGCCGTGCGGCTATCCAATCGTTAACTTCGCTTCAACCGAAACGCATCCTGGATGTTGCGACCGGCACCGCCGATTTCGCACTGGCTGCATTGCGTCTCGATCCGGCGGAAGTGATCGGCGTCGATATCTCGGAACCAATGTTGGACGTTGGACGAAAAAAGATTGCGGATAGGAAACTGACGGGACGGATCCGGCTGCAGAACGGTGAAGCGGAGCAATTGGACTTCGAAACAGGCCGGTTTGATGCCGCTATTGTGGCGTTTGGCGCGCGAAATTTTGAGGACTTGGACAAAGGTTTATCAGAAATGAACCGGGTGCTGCGGATTGGCGGCGCTATAGTCGTGCTAGAATTCTCCCGCCCGCGGGTATTTCCCCTGAAACAACTCTATTTTTTCTATTTTAAATACATTTTGCCGATGATCGGCCGCATGATATCGAAGGACAAGGAAGCGTATCAATACCTTCCCGACACCGTCATGCGGTTTCCGGAGGGAACTGCGTTCCTCGATCGATTGAGAGATGCGGGTTTTTCTTCGCTGAAGGAACAGCGATTGACATTCGGCATAGCCACCATTTATCACGGAGTAAAACAACAATGAGCGAACGAGTTATTAAAGTCGGACACAGCCCGGACCCAGATGATGCATTCATGTTCTACGGTTTAGCGAGCGAAAAAGTGAAACTGGAAGGGATCAAGATCGAACATATGCTGGAGGACATTCAATCATTGAATGTTCGCGCTATGAACGGTGAACTGGAAGTTACCGCCATTTCCGCACACGCCTTTCCGTATGTTGCAGACAAGTATTGGATCATGGTAACCGGTGCAAGCATGGGTGAAGGATATGGACCGGTGATTGTTTCGAAAAAATACAAATCGCTCGAAGAATTAAAAGGCAAACGTGTTGCAACTCCCGGTAAACTGACGACCGCAACGTTGCTGTTTAAGATCTTCACGGAAGGGATCGAGAATGTCGATATTCCGTTCGACCAGATTATGGATCGTGTCAACAGCGGCGAGTTCGATGCCGGTTTGTTGATTCACGAAGGACAATTAACCTATCAAGCCGAAGGGTTTACAAAAATTTTGGACTTCGGTGAGTTCTGGGAAAAACGGACGAATGGTCTGCCGTTGCCGCTGGGTCTCGATGTCGTTCGCAAGGATCTTGGCGAAGCGATGGCAAAAAAACTTTCCGTTGGATTGAAGGAGAGCATTCATTACGGATACACGCATCAAAGCGAATCGGTCCCCTATGCAATGAAATGGGGAAGAGGAATCGACTATTCGCTGGGTGAAAAGTTTGTGAAGATGTATGTAAGTGAACTGACGATTGATATGGGCGAGAAGGGGAAACAGGCCCTTGAGCTTCTCTTCAAATTGGGAAATGAGAAGGGAATAATCCCCAATGTTCCTACTGTTGAATTATTCTAATTGAATTTCCCATCTTTAAGAAGATATCGACGTCTGATTTCAATAGTGCAAAAATTTTGAAGAAAAAAAGCTGAAATGTTCCATAAACAGCACAGATTTTGGCACTAAAGTTGTCGATAATTTTTCGGATATGGAGAAAACCCCCGCTGTTTCAAACACACTATCCTTATGTTTCCATTGCGGCGACACTATTCGCGGCGAACGGATTGAACATGAGGGGAAGAATTTCTGTTGTTCTGGCTGCAAAGTCGTTTACGAAATTTTGCAGCAGAATGACCTCTGTACGTACTATTCCATCCAACAATCTCCTGGCAACTCACCTGCAACAATCGAAATCTCCAGGTTTGCATTCCTCGACGATGAGACTATTCAAAAACAGTTGCTCGATTTTTCCGACGGCAAGATTAGCAGGGTAACGTTTTCGCTGCCGACGGTCCATTGCAGTTCTTGCATCTGGTTATTGGAACAACTCTATAAGTTAGATGCAGGAATTGTCGAATCGCGCGTGGAGTACCTAAAAAAGAAGGTTTCCATTAAGTTTCTTCCGGCAAAAACCTCGCTGAAAAATATCGTCATACTGCTTACCTCAATCGGATATGAACCGGAACTGCAGCTTGACGCTGCAGAAAAGAAGATGGAGAGTGAGATCACCCGTTCTCTGTATTATAAGATCGGTGTGGCAGGATTCTGTTTTGGCAATGCGATGCTCTTCAGCTTTCCAGAATATCTTGGCGTCGATGCGACAGAGGAGATCCTTAAAACGATCTTTTCCTATCTGAATTTGTTGCTGGGCGTTCCTGTCTTTTTCTATTGCAGCAAGGATTACTTTGCATCGGCAATCGGCGGACTCAAAAAGAAGATCATCAACATCGACGTCCCGATCGCTCTCGGTATTCTCCTGTTGTTCGGAAGAAGTGCTTATGAAATACTCACGCAAACTGGGCCGGGATTTATTGATTCGATGTGCGGATTATTATTTTTCCTGCTGCTTGGAAGAATATTCCAAAGCAAAACGTACGATCGTCTTAATTTTGAGCGGAATTATAAATCATATTTTCCGCTTTCCGTTACGACGAAACGGAACGGCATTGAAACAACTGTCCCGATCGCATCACTGAAACGGGGAAACAGGATCGTTATCCGGCATGGCGAGATCATTCCCGCTGATGCTTTGCTTTTGCAGGGGAATGCTGCAATCGATTATTCTTTTGTCACCGGAGAAGCAACACCGGTGGAGAAAGTCCTTGGAGAAATAATCTATGCAGGAGGAAAGCAAGTGGGCGGCGTTATTGAGCTGGAAGTGACGAAAGAAGTTTCCCAGAGCTATTTAACGCAGTTATGGAATAACTTTAATCATTCGCTGCGGGAACAAGGACAGCTCTCGGAATTGTCAAATTCCGTCAGTAAATATTTCACTATTATCGTTCTGGGCGTATCACTTGCTGTCCTTGCGTATTGGCTTTCCAGAGATGTCACAACCGCCATTAATGCATTTACCGGAATTCTTATCGTCGCTTGTCCTTGCGCACTGGCAATTTCAATTCCATTTACCCTGGGTACGACGCTGCGTATCTTCGGGAAAAATGATTTCTATCTGAAAAATACTGCTGTCATCGAATTGCTTTCCAGGATCGATACCATAGTATTTGACAAGACCGGAACGATTACTCATGCGAAACGGTCTTCGGTCGACTATGTCGGGACTGCATTGAGCGATGAAGAGATCGCAGGGGTATAT
>JBAYJG010000264.1:0-3807 GCA_041665225.1 Bacteroidota bacterium | reverse complement strand
TGGAACTGGCTGCAGCCGTCTATTCTCCCCGCTTCTTCCAGACTGGATGGAATCGTATCATAATATCCTTTCATCTGCCAGACGCAGAACGGCAGTGCAGTTGCAGAATACATGATCATAATCCCAAGATAACTGTTGATCAATCCGAGATTGACGAGCATGATGTACATCGGCAACAATAGCATTGTTGCAGGGAACATCTGAGTGACAAGCATACTTTGCAGCGCCGCTTTCTTCCCGACAAACTTGTATCGCGAAAAGCCATATCCAGCTGTCGCTGCCAGAATAACTCCTGTTAGCGTAACTGATGCAGTGATCAGCAAACTGTTCCACATCCAAAGAAGAAAATCAGTTTTGGAAAACAGATTGGTATAATTGGATAGAGTCACATCCGAGGGTATGATCTCCAGCGATGTAGATAACAACCGATCGGCCGGCCGCAATGAAACAGTCAATACTTGAGATACAGGATAGATCGAGATGATGCAAAACAGTACAAGGATAGCATACGATAATATCACCCGGACTATTTTCTTTGAATGAGATTTTGTCATACCACTTTCTATCGTTTTGTCGTTGCTGTCATCGCGTGAAAATTACTTCGCCCCGATAAACAATATCGGGACTCGCAATGAAACTGAATTTTACACTCGTAATTCTAATATACCGCCTCTGTCACTTTTGTCTTCCGCATAAAGATTATACTGAACACCAACAAGATAAAGAAGATGATCATGGATAATGCCGCACCATATCCATATCGATAGAAATTGAATGCCGCCTTATACACAAACGACACCAGGATATGCGTGCTGTCCGACGGTTCGCCGGCATTACTGACGAGCCAGATGATGTTCAGATTATTGAATGTCCAGATCGTGCCAAGAGTTATTGCGGGAACCATCACCGGTTTAATGAGCGGAATGGTAATCGTTTTCAGTTTGTGGAACCACGACGCACCGTCAATATCCGCAGCTTCATACAGATCGTGCGGAATGCTTTGCAGTGCACCGAGCGCGATCACCATCATAAATGGAAAACCGAGCCACACGTTGGTGATAATTGCTGCGATAAATGCTTCCGTCGGACCTTTCAACCATTCGACCGCCGGTATCCCCACTTTCCCGAGGATCTGGTTAATACTTCCGTATTCGTAATTGAACATTCCGCGCCATGTTAATGCCACGATCAATTGCGGAACTGCCCAGGGTAAAACAAGAATTGTGCGGAAGATCCCTTTCCCGCGAATCTCTTTTTGGTTCAGCACAAGCGCCAGGAAGACACCAATGATCACATGGAAAAACAGATTTACCACCGTCCAGATAACTGTTTTGATGAAGATGACATAGAAATCGGGCTGCGACGGTTCTGTAAAGACTTTTACATAGTTGCGGAATCCGACGATCTCCCAGTCCCGGATATGACGCAGATTCATGTTGGAAAGCGAAAGGATCACATTGTAGACGAAAGGATAGACAACAACTCCGAGTAGAATAATGAGCGCCGGAGTGACGAGGAAAAAGATAAAGAGTTTTTGTTGGAAAGATTGTCTCATATCATTCGTTCATTTCCTTGATTCGCTGGAGTGCCTGCACCTGCATATTGGTCGCCGCCTGCTCTGGCGACATCGAACCGGCAAGCACTGCCTGATAACTGGGACGCATCGCATCCCAGATGGCGCGCAGTTCCGGCACAACCGGCATCGGATTTCCGTGATCGATCTGTATTTGCGAATTCCGCAGGATCTCGTTGGATTGTACGAACTCGCTTTTCATCACATTCTTGTGTGTCGGCATGGTGAAAAGTGTTTTCGTCGCTTCCATCTGGTTCTCTTCAGACATCAAATACTTGATTAACTCCACCACCCACTTTTTCTTTTCTTCTGTAATATTCACATTGATAGAAAACCCTTTTGGAGAAACCATTGTGCCGCACCATAGTCCTGTTGAAGAAATTAACGGAAGCGGAGTTATTCCGATATCCAACCCCGCTTTTTGATACCCTGCCCAGGACCAATCCCCGTTGATGATCATCGCAGAATGGCCATCCTTAAATAACGCATCGGCAATGTTATAATCCGCTTCGTTAGGAATCATCTTATACTTATCGCGCAAGTCCTGCACGAATTTCAGTCCGTTCACTGTCCCGGCGGTGTTCAATGTCGGCTGATCGTTCTCATCCATAATCCAACCGCCGAAGCCGGTCATGAACGGAATGAAGAAAAACGGTTCCGTGTAATTCCACGCCAGTCCGTACTGGTCCACTTTCCCGTCGCCATTCGTATCTTTGGTCAGCTTCATCCCCATCTCAATCAGTTCTTTCTCCGTGGCTGGAGGCGTTGAAATGAATTTCTTGTTATAGACAAGCGTCAGGTGATTCCCAAGTTTATCGGAGATCTTATATAAATGTCCTTTGTAATAGGTAAGTGCTTTGGGATCGTAATTATCGAGAAACGTTTTGTCGAAGAGTGAGTCAAGCGGAAGAATGATGTCCATAACCTGGAATGGTCCGACCTGGTCCGAAGGGCCATAAACGATTTCCGGTCCTTGTTTTGCAATTGCTGCAATGATAAACCCTGAGCGAAGTTCTTCCGTTTCCTTGAACAACTGTTCCACAATAACTTCAGGATGCAGTTTCATGAAACGATCCAGCTGCTTCTGAAGCACATCGCGGACGTCGGGACGGTCCTGATGCCAGATCATAATCCTGATCTTGCCGTCATCCTTTTTTCCGCAACCAGAGATGAAGAGAAAACTTGCAGCGAAAACAGTCAGACACAGATTCAAAGTAATTCGCATATCAATGTGCTGACGGTGGTGGTGTGGATGCGGAACTCGTTCCCCTGGACTCCTTTACCAGCAGCCAGAACAGTGCAGAGAGCGCCAGCGAAACACCGCTGATGATAAAGATGATGTTCTTATCTTCCGCATCCAAGATGAATTTCCCGACGAAGAGACTCACCAGCAATTGAGGAAGAACGACAGACAGGTTGAAGATCCCCATAAAGAAACCCATTCTGCTCTTATCCACTTTCTCGGACATGATAGCAAATGGGAGACTAACGATAGAAGCCCAGCCGATTCCGCAGACCGCCATCATGATGTAGAGCATCATTGCTTCATGGGCCAAGGCAACAATACCGAAATATCCGACAGACATGATCGCGACAGCGATGAAATGAACCCGCACTCTGCCGATCTTTTCTGCGATCGGCTCCAAAACGAACGCCGGCAGGATAAATCCGACGGTGTTCAGGACGGCAAACGATACTGCGATGATCTGCCCCGCCAGCGCGGCAGTATTGGATACATCAACGCCGCTCATCATTTTTTGCTGGATGAATGCGATGATATACACAAACATTGTTTGTACACCGATCCAGGAAAAACCGTGGGCAATATAGATTTTCCATAACTGTCCCCACTCCGTTGCGGTCTTCACACCTTTGTCATCCGTGTTTGATGCCACAAGCTCTTTCGATTCTGTTACAAAGAACATCGGCACGATAGAAAAGGCGAAGACAAGAAACACACCGACATTGATCAACACATAGTTCCCCCACGTTGCACCGATAACGTAGGCAAGCACTCCGAAAAATCCGGAGATCGTCTGCATCCATGTATATCCTTTGGTGCGGGGATTTCCTTCGGGTGTGACGTCTGCGATGATGGAGCGGGTGGGATTAAAACTAATATTGATGGAGAGATCGAGGGTAAGAGCTACAATCACAGCAACGACCAGCAGATTACCGATGCCGAAAAAGGCGCTGATCCCGTCGATGTTCGGCAGCGCCAGCAGCATCAGCGC
>JBAYJG010000263.1:0-3815 GCA_041665225.1 Bacteroidota bacterium | reverse complement strand
TTCTCGATGTCCGGCTGGGAGTATAACGAAATCGAAACAAGAACGTACAGAAGGATGAGTCGCATACGGATGGATGAAAATAGCGACTCCCGCGCGCAGAATCAACCGGAAAAATATTTCCCGGTCAGGAAAGCCGTTGATCGTTCATGTACATCGCAGAGACCGGGCGGTTCCCTGCTTCGGCTGCACGCATGACCTCATCTGCTTATTTCAAGTAGAGCATCCTTTTGGTAATTTTGAGATCTTCGGTGATGACCTCATAAAAATATGCGCCGCTCGGCAGACCGGCGGCATTAAAAAGAATTTTATAATTCCCCGGCTCTTTCACTTCGTCGAAGATTGTCCGTATTTCCTGCCCGGCCGAATTATAGACCTTCACCAAGACGAGGGAATTATTTTTACTATGAGGGGGAATCGTAAATTCTATCACCGTCGACGGGTTGAACGGATTGGGATAATTTTGTTCGAGTGCAAATTCTTTCGGTGCACCGTTAATTATTGCTTCCACTGCCTCTGAGTAATAAAATTTTCCGTCACGGTCGATTTGTTTTAAGCGGTATAAATACTTTCCTGCAGAAAGATTATTATCCGCAAATGAATATTGCTTCGGTAAATTCGTTGTTCCGCTTCCTTCCACAAATCCAACTCGACCCCACCCTTTAATTCCCTCCTCTGTAAGGGGATGGATAGGGAGGGGTTTTCTTTCAATTTCAAAACCATACTTGAGGTGTTGACTGCGATATCCATCGCGGTCTCGTTCGATGCATCATCGAAACTGATTGGACCTGCCGTTGATGTGGAGAATGATTTCGTTACCGCAGCAGCAGATGTTGGCTTGAACCACCTGGCAATGTGATTGATCAACTTCCCTCCTGCAGTAGTGAAATTACCGCCGGCATAAAGATCACTGCCGCACACAGCAAGAGCATCAACAAAATAACCGTTCGTCCCTGTCCCTAATGCTGACCAACACTGCTAAAAACATTATTTGTGAGGTAGAACCATTATGAGACAAATTGATCCTGATTTAAAACTAAAAAGGCATTCCTCCATCGGAATGCCTTTGCTGTTTTCGTTTCTGCGTCTTGCAGGAGGTTGCGCGAGAAGTGCAAAACACGTTATTGTCTTTTGCGTTATCCGTAATCTTGATCCTCCGGTTGTTGTGGGAGTGATTCGGATATGAAGCGGCGGTATGTTAGCTATTGAGAAACTTGTAATCAAGACCGTATATTTTGTCCTGTAGTCACACACTGCGATATTTACTCACAACCTGAATACGTTGGACAAACGTGATACATCATTTCAACAGCATCATCTTCTTTAACTGCACTTTTCCCCCGCTTTGCAGGCGTGCAAAATAGATGCCGCTGGAAAGTGCCGATGCGTCAAATACCCGATGATGCTTTCCTGCTCCAAGTTTCTCATTTGCCAGGATTGCCACTTCCTGTCCCAGCGTATTGTAAATCTTCAGTGTCGTCATTCCTTCCGCCGGAATCGTGAATCCAATCGTTGTGGCCGGATTGAACGGATTGGGATAGTTTTGGTCGAGCGAGAATACGGCTGGCACTACATTGTCAGTTGCTGTAACATCCAGAGTCTTTCCCTTTATCAGTGTCACAAAGGAGGTATCAACATTTGATACGATTGCAGGAAATGGATCTTTTGTCTGCACTGTCCATTTTAACACTACCGTATCTCTGTTTTCCAAAAACGTAAGAAGCTGCGCCCCCGTGCGGACAAGAAAACTATCCGCACCGGTAGGAGAGCCGCCGGTCGGTATTGCTGTTCCGCCAATTGGCACCCATCGATACGACAGGGGACTGCTATTTAAATCAACTGCTTTATTCCATCGAAACGTAAATCGTTGACTGGTGGAATCAAGTATTAACGTTGCGCCGTTGACCGGCGAGACTAAAGAAAAGTGCGGATTTGGCGCAACTTGAATTCCACCTTCAAAGTCTGCCGGATTGTTTGGAGAGATCTGGTATCCGTCATCGGAAACAATTGCTGACGAAGAATATTGTGTTACAACTCCGCTTATATATGCAGGATATATCGGTTCCGGTGTCCCGGAAAGATTTGCATCTTTATCAATTCGAACAATGATTGTATCCCATCCATCCCAGAATACCATATCGGCATCTGCACCGAACGATGGCCATGCCGGTGAATGTGGGCGCTTTGCTATTCCCGAAATTTTCACCAGCTGGCTTTCATATTTTTCAGGATAAGCGAAAAACTGCTGTACGGTTAATGGTGTTATTGTTAATGTTTGGTTTGAGTCAAGAATTTTTACGTCGCTATTATTGAATGATGCAGGAATAATTTGAGTTGTTCCCCGCTCGTAAGCAATGGTTCCGGTAACAGCAACAGCATCTCCTAATTTCAGAATCAGTCCACCGGCCGTATTCTTACTAAGTTGTATGCCGCCTGTTCCATCTTGAAGAGTATATTGAGTTCCTTCATTACCGAGTAAATTCGTGCTGTTAACAACGCCGACAATTGTTACCGGTTTTCCTAAACTATCCGGTTTCAAATCATGGTCACCATCAACAATGGCTTGAGAGATTTTAATTGAAGGAATGGAAGGAGAAGCGATTGGATTAACCGAACGATAGATGCCGCCATCAATATTTCCCGCTAAACCAATAAGGCAGTGTCCATCGGGTGTTATTGCTAGGGATTTGGAATATTTCTGAAACAGTGAACCAGCATTCTCTAATGCCAATGATTGTACTATTTTTCCATTGGTCCCCATGACAACAACAGAGTCGTTCCTATTTGTGCAAATAATAAAACTTCTACCGTCTAAATCTTGGACTATTCCTAAAAAAAGGTAATATCCCGGTCCGTACTGCACCCAGGTACCGTTTTCAAACATGAACGTAACACCATCCTCAAACAATTCAGGGTAGTACTGTCCCCAGTGATCTCCTTGATCGATTGTGTGGTAGAGATACGCATGGCCATTTTGCGCCATTGAGAAAGTGAAAACATCGCCAAAGTTTCCGGCGGCCAGTATATTATTGTCACTGCTGGTTTTATATTTTGTCTCCCACGTTTTTCCTTGATCAACAGAGCGAAGAATGGCAGCGTACCCTCCCGCGTATAGATATCCATCAGCCGTTTTACAAAGAGAGTGAATGCTTTGGTAAGCGAAATCTCCGGGCGGTTTAAATTTGCTCCATGAATTGCCATAATCCGTCGAACGCAAAACACCTCTACTAGTTGCTGCTAAAAGAATTTCGTCAGAAACAGAGAGAAGTGCGTTTATGCTGCCGATGAGTTTGACATTGGATGAAAGAGTATCAACCAGGACAATAGATGTATGCCAAGAAATTCCACCGTCATCTGAACGATAAATTCCATTAGGAACGTTTCCTCGTCCACCGGCTACAAAAAGCCGTCCGGTTGAATCGGCAACAGCACATCTAATTTCGAAAGAGTCCAATCCGCAAGATTGCCACGAAATACCGTTGTCGTAAGAACGAAAAAGTCCTGAGTCTGACCCGGCAAGCATTGAACCGTCGGGTGCGGCAGAAAGACTGAAACATTTTCGCTGTGCCGATTCTCCAAGGTTTGTCCAAGAAAAAGTCTGTGCGGAAAGAAATGAATGAAGCGTGAACGTTGTGCAGCAAAAAGCAGCAAATGCAATAAAAGACTGTTTGCGCATGAGTGCCTCCAATGACAGTCATTCCAAAAAAATACACGCGTCCTGATACGTAACAATAAAGAACGCGACTACGATGTCGTGTTCTTAAAATATACAACAAACAATTAAGCGGCAAGTTTATTTATTTCAAGTAGAGCATCCT
>JBAYJG010000262.1:0-3830 GCA_041665225.1 Bacteroidota bacterium | reverse complement strand
CACTTGTCTGCAGCCGTCATGCGGGTTTTTTATTTTAAAACGGAGCTCTTATGGATATTCAATTGCTGCTTCTCGGTGCCGGTGTAACCGTTGCGGCGTTTTTTGGCGGATGGTTCATCAATAATTCCATCGGGAAGAACAAAGTCTCTACAGCAGAGGAGAATGCGAAAAAGATCCTGACGGATGCTGAACGCGATGCGGCAGCCATTCAGAAGGAAAAACTGCTGGAAGTGAAAGATGAATGGTACAAGAAGAAACACGAGTTTGAGAACGAAGCGAACCAGAAAAGGAATAAACTCCAATCCTATGAAAAACAGCTGGATACTCGCGAGGAGAACATTGATCGCAAGGTAGAATTGCTCAATAAGAAGGAAAAAGAGGTACAAGCACAGCAGAAACAGAACGAGCAAAAAGCGGCAGATCTTTCCCAAAAGCTTACAGAAGTGGATAAAATGATCGCCGAAGAAAACACCCGTCTTGAGCGGGCTTCCGGCATGTCACGGGATGAAGCCCGAAAATTGTTGCTGGATAATCTGATTGATTCTGTGAAAACAGAGGCATCCCAGACATTAAAGGATATTCGGGATAAAGTGAAAGAAGAAGCAAAACGGGAAGCCCAGAAAGTGATTGTTCAGGCAATTCAGCGTTCCGCAGCCGATCATGCAGTAGAAACGACTGTTAGTGTCCTGCAGATTCAGGGGGATGAGATGAAGGGGAGAATCATCGGCAGAGAAGGTAGAAACATTCGTGCATTCGAGGCGGCAACCGGGGTAGATGTTATAGTAGATGACACGCCGGAAGCCGTTATCCTGTCTGGGTTTGATGCCTTTCGTCGAGAGGTGGCTCGAGTATCATTAGAACGATTGATTGCAGACGGAAGAATACATCCTGCCCGAATCGAAGAAGTAGTTGAGAAAGTAAAAATAGAACTTGAAGAAGAAGTATTACGCGTCGGCGAGAATACACTGCTGGAAGTCGGGTTGCCGGGTGCTCATAATGAGATCATTAAACATATTGGGAAGATGAAATACCGTACCAGTTATGGTCAAAATCTCCTGCAGCATAGTATCGAAGTTGCATATCTCTGCGGAGTAATGGCTGCTGAACTGGGAATTGATGTGAATCTGGCGAAACGTGCTGGATTACTTCACGACATTGGTAAAACTGCAGACCGCAGCATTGAAGGACCGCATGCCATCATCGGTCTTGAAATGACTCGAAAGTACAACGAACATCCAATCGTCATTAACGCGGTGGGTGCTCACCATGACGATATTCCGATGGAACACCCAATCGCTGCATTAGTCCAGGCGGCAGACTCTATCAGCGGAGCACGCCCCGGAGCGCGGCGCGAATCGGTTGAAGGATATGCAAAACGTTTGGAGAAATTGGAAGAGATCGCAAAATCCTTTAAGGGAGTGCAAGCAACGTACGCAATTCAAGCTGGCCGCGAAATCCGTGTAATTGTGGAGCATGATAAAGTAGACGATGCACAGGCGGATCAGTTAGCACACGATATTGCCCGTAAGATCCAACAGGAGATGGAATATCCCGGACAGATCAAGGTTGTTGTGATCAGGGAAGTGCGATCCGTATCATTTGCAAAATAATTTTCGCCTATGGTCTTCATCGGAGTTACCGGCGGTATCGGCAGCGGGAAATCGACCGTTTGTTCTTTGTTCACTAAGAAGGGAATACCGGTCTTCTTCGCAGATCAAGTTGCGCGGGAGATATCGGAGTCTTCTGCGTTGCCCGATATCATCCGCGAATTCGGACAGGATATCATTGATGCTTCGAACAGGCTGGATCGGAAAAAACTTGCCGCAATTGTTTTTCAGGATGAACAACGTCTGCAAACACTCAATTCCCTCATTCATCCCAAAGTCTTCGAAGTGTATCAACAATGGAAGCAGCAAAACTTCGATGGTAAAAAATTTGCCCTTGTCGAAGCGGCGCTGATGTTCGAATCCGGAATGTTCGAAATGGTCGATTATGTGCTTGCCGTTGTTGCCGATGAACAGGTCAGGATTGATCGCGTGGCGGCACGCGATGGAGCAACAGGTGAACAGGTAAAAGCCAGGATGCAACATCAGCTATCTACTGAAGTGATGCTCGAACTTTCCGATTTCCAGATTCAAAACAACGGAACAACGAATGACCTTGAAGCAAAGATCGGTTTTTTTACCATATTATTCTCAACATTAACACAACGAAAAGAAACAGAATGAACGACAAAGAAAAAGAATCTCAACTCTTCTTCCATACATACAAACGACTCACGTTGGATATTGAACGAGGAGAAGGATGCTATTTAATCGCTCGAGACGGCAGAAAATATCTCGATATGTTCTCCGGACTTGCAGTGAATGCGCTTGGTTATGCGCATCCGGCTGTGATCAAAGCGGTGGACGAACAGGTACGGAAATATACACACCTTTCGAATTTTTTCATTCAAGAATCGCAAGTGAAGTTGGCCGAACGACTATTATCCCTTTCAGAATTCGATAAAATCTTCTTTTCCAATAGCGGCACGGAGGCGATCGAGGGGACGATAAAATTGGTCCGGAAATGGGGAAAATCCACCGGAAAGACGATGATTTACGGCATGAGCAATGGTTTCAGCGGCCGGTCCATGGGTGCGTTGTCGTTGATGGATAAGGCGAAATACCGAGATGGATATGAACCGTTTTTGCCGAATATCGGAACGATCGATTTCAACAATGTGTCGGATCTTCAAGCGCAGGTAAATGAAAAAACCGCAGCAGTATTCTTGGAAGTGATCCAGGGTGAAGGAGGAATTATCGGTGTTACACAAGAATTTGTCAATGCGTTGTTAGCGCTCCGTGCCCAGTATGGATTTTTGATTGTTGCGGATGAGATCCAATCCGGGATCGGACGAACCGGGAAACTCTTCGGATTTCAACATTTCGGATTCACACCGGATATAGTCACTATTGCTAAGCCAATAGGCGGTGGACTGCCGCTCGGAGCGATTCTTGGCTCGAACAAAGTGGCAGAAGTGTGGTCCTATGGTGTGCATGGCACTACCTTCGGCGGTAATCCCGTTGCATGTGCAGCCGGCATCGCCACAATCGACACAATTATGACGGATGATTTTCTGAGACAGGTCAATGAAAATGCTTCGTATTTCCGTTCAAAGGTAGTCTTGCTGCAATCACGTTTCCCGGTTATTAAAGAAATCAGGGTGTATGGATATATGATAGGTATAGACTTGACTATCGACAGTGCTCCTATCGTTGATTCGATATTGCAGAAAGGTGTTTTAGTCAATTCCACAGCCAACACAGTAATAAGAATCTTGCCTCCGCTGATAGCGGGGAAACAGGAATTTGACACACTTCTTACAGTTCTTGAAGAAGCACTGTCCGCAGGGTAAAGTATGGATACTGTAGGTTCTTTTGGGATAACCCTTTTTTAGATTTATATAAAATATTTTCTCTTGACAATTGGGTAAACCCCTTATATATTTGCTTTGCCTTTAAGACACTAATTCACTATTCCTCAATAAATATCAGGAGTAACAACAATGAAAAAATTCCTCGCAGTAGTTCTTGCAGTTGTGATGATGGCCGGTGTGGTTATGGCACAAGAAAACCAAGGTACGAAAGCCGGCGACAAATCGCTGAATTTCGCTTTTGGCGGTCTTGGTGCATTTGGTATCGGAACACCAAACACTTACGGTGGAGTTAGTGTTTCTTACTTTTTGTCCGGCGATGCAGCAGTTCGTTTAGGACTGAACATTGCAACCACAAGTTCCACAACACCCGCAGCAGTAACTGGTAACTCCGATCGCGAAGCTTCAACGTTTG
>JBAYJG010000261.1:0-3845 GCA_041665225.1 Bacteroidota bacterium | reverse complement strand
TCTATCCATGCATCAGCGCTTGCGGTCGGCATCGGTATCGTCAGCCACGAAGTGATCGACAGGATTAATATTCTGCAGGCATCGTTTCTGGCAATGAATAAAGCGATCGCATTGTTGAAGATCCAGCCTGAACAGCTGTTGGTGGACGGGAATTTCTTCCGTCACGAACATTTCCCTGTGGAAAATATCATTAAAGGCGATGCGTTGTCCCATTCCATTGCTGCCGCTTCGATTATCGCGAAAGTGACGAGGGATTCGCTGATGAAAGAGATGCATGAACAATATCCACAGTACGGATTTGCTAAGCATAAAGGATATGGAACAAAAGAACATATCGAAGCGATCCGGCAGCATGGATATTCCCCGATCCACCGCCGTTCATTCCACGTAGAGATGTTGGAACAACCGTGATCCGTTTCGGAGACTCATCCACCCGTAGCAAAGGTAAGGCCGGTGAAGATTCGGCTGTACAATTCCTGAGGCAACAGGGGTACGAAATTTTGGAACAAAATTATTATTATCAACACGGCGAGATTGACATCATTGCGAGGGAAGGTTCGATACTGGTCTTTGTCGAGGTCAAGTCCCGGCGTTCTCGCCGGTTTGGCGAACCGGAAGAATCGGTGACGCCAAAAAAACAGGAATTGCTGCGCCGGACCGCCGAAGGATATGTCACGGAGCGGTATCCGAACGGGATTGAATGCCGGTTTGATGTAGTTTCCGTTGTGATGAATGACGGAAAAACAGATTGCAAGGTCTTGAGAGACTGTTTTTAAATGACGAAAATGGTACTTTATGCAAAGGAACAATTCAGGAGAAGAGCACATCGAAAAGAAACTGACCATTAAAGATGTCGATGCACTATCCCTGCTGGGGTATAACGATTCTCATTTGCATCTTATCGAACAGCGGTTTGATGCAACCATCACCGCACGGGGGAGCAATATCACTCTTCGCGGTGACGAAGAAGAACTTCAGCAGCTTGAACGGGTCTTTAACGAACTGCAATTTTTGCTGGCAAAGAACGGCGTATTGAATGCCAATGACGTGAATACTGTGCTAGATCTTGTTGTTGATATTACACCGAGCAAACATACTGTTGTAAAACTGAAAGAGAACGATGTTGCTGTTCTCTTCACTAAAAATTCCATCATTAAAGCCAAAACACCGACGCAGCGCGAATATCTGGACAAGGCGCAGCGGAACGATATTGTTTTCGCTATAGGACCCGCCGGTACAGGGAAGACCTATCTTGCTGTGGCGATGGCAG
The DNA here is from genome assembly GCA_041665225.1 of Bacteroidota bacterium. Lineage (GTDB taxonomy): Bacteria > Bacteroidota > Ignavibacteria > UBA10030 > UBA8401 > UBA8401. Next base: position 2,575 of record JBAYJG010000261.1, on the reverse strand, counting down.
TGGCGAGTTTGAAGAACAACGAAGTGAGCAAGATCGTCCTTGCCCGTCCTGCCGTGGAAGCGGGAGAGTCACTCGGTTTCCTGCCGGGAGATATGGCGCAAAAGATTGATCCATATCTTCGTCCGCTGTACGATGCATTGGATGACATGCTGCCGAGTGAAAAGCTGAAGATGTATATGGAGCGGCGCATTATTGAGATTGTTCCGCTGGCGTATATGCGGGGACGGACACTCCACAATGCGTTTGTGATTCTTGATGAAGCGCAGAATGCAACGGCAATGCAGATGAAAATGTTCCTCACCCGCCTCGGAAACAATTCCAAAGCGATTATCACCGGTGATGTCACGCAGATCGATCTTCCGTCGAACGCAACATCCGGTCTGGTGCAGATCCAGGAAGTGTTGAAGAAGATCGAAGGAATCGATTTTGTTTATTTCGACAGGAACGATGTCGTCCGGCACCGTTTGGTGCGGGAGATCATCGACGCATACGGCAAGTTCGGAGAGAAAGATTTCGGTAAAGGGAAGTGATCATCCCTTCTGTTTTGCCTCGTTCCACAGGGCATCCATTTCTTCCAGACTCGTTGCATGAATGTCTTTTCCCATTTCCACCAATCTTTTTTCAATGTACTGGAAGCGATTCGCGAACCGGCTAACAGTTGATTCCAGCGACTCTTCCGGATCCACGCCGATGAAGCGTGAATAATTAACCAATGAGAAGAGAACATCGCCGAACTCTTTTTTCGTATGGTCTGCGTCACCGGATTCGACAGCGGCATGCAGTTCGGCAATTTCTTCCTCCACTTTTTCCCACACGTCTTCTTTCTGCTTCCAGTCGAAACCCACTTTCGCAGCTTTTTTCTGGACTTTCTCCGCCTTCATCAGCGCGGGCAGGTGTTTCGGGATCCCTTCGAGCACCGAGATCCTTCCCTCGGTCATTTTTATCTTGTCCCATAGCGCTGATTGCTCGGCACCGGAATTCACAACTGCATCACCATAGATATGGGGGTGGCGGCGGATCAGTTTTTCATTGACAGCAGCAAAGACCTCTTCCAGGGTAAAGTGTTTTTCTTCTTCTGCGATAATGGAATGGAATACTACCTGCAGCGCAACATCGCCGAGTTCACCCTTTACATCGTGGAAATTCTTTCGGTCCAATGCATCAAGCGCCTCATATGCTTCTTCCACGAAATGTTTTTTTAAGGACTCATGCGTCTGTTCCCTGTCCCACGGACATTCATTCCGGAGCCGCTTCATGATCGAGACAAATTCATCGAATTCTTTCATGGATTTCCTATAGCTATTTTTTTTGTTAAAATCACTATACCGTAAACTAATTTTTTACACAACCGGACGACGCAATGTTCTGAAGAAAATGGTATTGGATTTTGGAATATCCCTTTTGTAATTTTCGGTCAAGGATAGCACATACCGATGAAAATTCCTCTACTCATATTGTTTGCACTTCTTGTCTCTGCTGCAACGTTTTATTCGATCGCATCACGTCGGCAGCATGCGGATCTCATGATCATCAATGCGGTTGTCTATACCGTGGATGATGCCGATACGAAAGCCGAAGCGGTCGCCATTCGCGGCAGCAGGATCATCGCTGTCGGAACGACACAAGATATACAAAAACAATACACTTCACAAAATGTGATTGATGCGCAGGGCAAAACGGTTGTCCCGGGATTGATCGATTCCCATGCACATGTGTTAGGTTTGGGACTGAGCCTTTCCGAAGTAAGCCTGTACGGAACGACATCATCCCAGCAGATCGTGGATCTGGTAGCAGAAAAAGTGAAGCAATTGAAACCCGGAGAATGGGTCCGCGGCCGCGGATGGGATCAGAATGATTGGGGAAAAGGGACAGGACAAAAACCGTTCCCGACTGCAGCGCAATTGGACAAAGTGTCACCGAACAATCCGGTCTTTTTGAAACGCGTAGATGGTCATGCGGTGTGGGTGAACAGCAAGGCGATGGAAGTTGCCAAACGGTCGGCTGATCTTGCGACGGGAGTGGATGGAGGTATGATTCTGCGGGACCGGATGGGAAATCCGAACGGGATTTTCATCGACAATGCCGTAAGCATTATTGAACGTGTCGTACCTGAATATACGATCGATGAAAAAAAAGCGCTCTATGAGATTGCATTTAAGGAATGCCTGAAATATGGAATTACCGGTGTTCATGATATGGGCATCGACGAAGTGAGTTATGGTATTTATCGCGGACTTGCTGATCAACATCTTTTGCCAATACGGATTAATGCACTTATCGGCGGCAAAGGAACCTTGTTTGACCGTATGGTTGCCGAAGGTCCGTATATCGATCATGTGAACAAATCACTTTCTGTCCGGGCCGTCAAGATTTATCTCGATGGTGCGATGGGTTCTCGCGGAGCAGCGTTGATCGAACCGTACAGCGATGAAACGAATAACCGCGGATTGATTACATTTCTGCCGGATTCCATTCGGTTGATCACTGAACAAGCATTGGAAAAAGGATTCCAGGTCAGTATCCATGCAATCGGTGACAGAGCCAATAAAATCGCCTTAGACGAATTCGAAAAGGC
>JBAYJG010000260.1:0-3856 GCA_041665225.1 Bacteroidota bacterium | reverse complement strand
AGGTATCGCCGAGATCATCATCGGCAAACAGCGTAACGGCCCAACGGGAGAAGTGGAACTGGCATTTATCAATCAGTATGCGCGGTTCGAAAATCTGGCAATGCCGACGTTCGATGAGTATGCGCCGCCGGTGAGCAATGAACCCGCTTTCTAAAAAAACAATGGACAGTGGAAAATTGAAAATGAAAACTGTTCATTGCCCATTGTCAATTTTCCATTAAAATGAATCGACGAGTATTTATCTCATCTGCTTCACTCGCTGCCGCCTCAGCCGTTCTCCCTTTTGCACCTTCGCACCTTTTCGGAGCGCTTATGCAGGACCAATCCTTATCCGACGAACAACTTTGTCAAAAGAAATTCGATTTTGCAGCAGCACAATCACTGGCTGCTCGCCCCATCAACGAAGTGATCGTTGAGATCGGAAAAACATTTTTGGGAATCGACTACGGTGCAAATTTATTGGACACTGATGGTGAAGAAAAACTAGTAGTGAATTTGCGATCATTGGACTGTGTAACGTTCTATGAAAACTGCGTCACCCTCGCACGCTGCATCAAAATGAGGAAGACAACCTTCAACGATTATCTTGCACAACTGCAATTCCTGCGATACCGGGATGGAAAAATCGACGGATATCCCAGCCGTCTGCATTACACAACCGATTACTGGCACAACGCGGAAGAAAAAGGGATCCTGAAAGTCGTTACAACGGAGATCTTCGGCGAGAATAACGTCAAAGAAATTCCGAAGCCAATCAATTTTATGAGCACCCATCGCGAAAGTTATAAACACTTAAAGACAAACGATGGAAACTGGAAAAAGATCATTGCGCAGGAAGATGCGATTAACTCCCGGAAGGAATATTTCCTGCCGAAAGGAAATCTGCACATGTTCGCTGACAAAGTGAACCATGGCGATCTGATCGGCATTGTAACAAATGTGGCAGGATTGGACATCTCCCACACCGGCATTGCAGTAAGAATCGACGGAAAACTCCGTTATATGCACGCACCAAATGTGGGCAAGAAAGTACAGATAACCGAAGGGACGCTGCACGAGTATCTTGCGCTCAACAGCCGTCACATCGGTATTATTGTTGGTCGAGTGAATGATCCTAATTAATTTTTCGATATATAACCGATGAACATTCTTACGAAGCGATTATTTCCATTAATATTTCTTCTGTTCTTTTCTTCGTCACGCGCACAGGACCACCCCGGTTTTGAAATTACCACCGCTTCAGGAAAATACAAGCTCGCTTCATATTCCGTCTTTAAGGATAGCGATGGGGTGTGGAAGGAGATCCAATCTTTCCCATTACCTACATTTCAGCGCCTAATAACGTATCGTCCTTCTGTTTCCGACAATCATTTCGGAAACAGAAGTTTGATCAATTTGATCACTTCCATTCGCTATGAAGTTAATTGCACTGCAATATACGACAATATAATATGGGTCGGATTTGGATTTTATGAAGGCGAGGGATCAGAAGGATATGGTGGAATCGGATACTTTGATATTCAAAGCAATTCTATTGGCGTACTGCGTTTGCCCGCTCTGGTGGACTACAGCGTCGACAGCATATGGGTCACTCATGACGCGATTTATCTGCGGACCGTTGGACATTATGAATTGAGTTCATCTGTAGGGAATGGAATCATTATTATTGACAAAAATACATACTCTATTACTTCACTCCTTCCTCCGGGCACGACGGTATTATGGGATAAAGACAGCGACGAGAGCGCCGGAAAATATTATGATCGACCGTTACATGAAATACTTTCCGACAAACGGTTTCACCGTAAACAATTGGAACTTGGCAGCGATTCGGTCCGTCTGGCTATTGTCGAATCCGGATTAGGTCACTTCATGAAACAAACTGCCCGCTCAGAAAAACTGGAACGGTCGATGCTCTTTTCACATGTACGGCAGATTGTCGATACAACCTTCATCGTATCCTCTGATGATATTCTCTTTAATACAGATCATGTTTATTTTCATATTTCTCCGTCAGATTACTGGGTAAAGAACTACTGCCAATTGTTTGCCGGCGCGGATATGTTTAGTTTGTTTATTTCTGTCGATGATGAGCAATCGCTATCCTGTGAAATAGTTGCGGAAAATCCGTCAATACGAACGTGTCCCAATAGTAAGCGATACACCGATATTACAAACCAAGAAGATTGTCTTATGTTAAACAACGGTAGCAATGTACGCCGATATATCGCTGGATTTCGAAACGAAGTATTTGTCACCATCGAGAGTCCTAAGATATTCTCTTCGCAGTGCAAAGAGAAAGACACCCGATTCACGTACAATTATTTTCGTTGTCTTAGTATCCGGCTTCAAATAAACGGAATCGAATAACATTTTGATTTACCGTTCATGCAATTCCTTTCCATTTACATCGTCGCCTTCCATAAATACTCAAAACATAATAGCACTGTGGGGCTATTTACGATCCTCAATAATTTTAATCACAGTCCTTCTTTAGCCTTTCTTCCCATTGAAACCCAAATTGTTTTTATGTAGGTTCATGGTACTGTAATTGAATGAGACTTAAAAATACCCGCATTGGCCATAACAACGAACGTCCAAAGCGCAGGAACGACCACTTTGGCGAAGACATCACTTTGTGACGTGGCAAATCCTGCCAAAGTTTCTCTTCTATGCGGTATGAGAAATCTGATTCTTCTGTTCGAATTCTCACATTGCCGAATGATAAATGTAGAGCTCGTTCGAAATGACACTAGTTTTTATTTTTTGAAACCAGTTCTAATGGAAAACTTCCGGAGATCAAATGAAACTGTTTCTTCATCCCTTCTTAGTACTTTCGCTGGTCGCTGCATCAGCATTTGCAGAACGACCGATTCCTTTCACCATCTCCACGCAATGGCTTGCCGAGCATATGAACGATAATGACCTTGTCGTTTTGCAAGTCGGTTTCAGCCGTAACGAGTATAAATATGCGCACGTGCCGAAAGCTCGTTTCTTGTGGTTCAATTCTCTCGCTCCGTCAACTCCTGACCTGAACACCGAAATGCCCTCGCTGGAAGAGGGAAAAAAAGTTCTGGAAGAGCTCGGCATTGCAAAGAATTCAAAGCTCGTTCTGGTATTTGCTGGACAAAACGTCACCACAACTACGCGGATGTTTCTCGCCCTTTCCTATTTCGGCTTCGGAGATCAGACTGCGCTGCTGGATGGAGGTTTGGAAATGTGGAAAAAAGAGGGCCGTGAAATTTCCAAAGAGAATCCTGTGATAAAGAAAACCTCACTGAAGATCACGGCAAATCCCTCGGTCATCACGGATGCAGAGTGGGTGAAATTGCATCTCGCTTCTCCGGCCGTCACCATTGTGGATGCGCGCACGAAGAATTTCTATGACGGTATCGGCGGTGGCATTGCGCGGCAGGGGCACATCAAGGGCTCTAAAAGTCTCGTGTACAATACTGTGATGGATTCTACGAACAAAATGAGATCGATAGCGGAACTGCAACAATTGTTCGACAGCGCCGGCGTTGCCAAAGGAAGTACTGTTGTCAGCTACTGCCATGTCGGCCAGCAGGCGACGCTCATCTATGTTGCTGCAATAATGCTTGGATACGATGCAAAAGTGTACGACGGCAGCTTTGAGGATTGGAATGTGCGGGATGATTCCTCTCCGGTAGAAAAACAGGAGTCGGTAAAAAAATAGTTTTTCAGAATTTCATTACGGACGTGAATATTCTTTAATATAACCGGGAACGGGAATTTCCGGAGAAAGCTGTTCGTCTCTTTCCGGTTCACCAAAAGACATCCGCACCGGCATCACTCCCGCCCAGATCGGTAATTCGTAATCTTCCTCATCATCCTT
>JBAYJG010000259.1:0-3862 GCA_041665225.1 Bacteroidota bacterium | reverse complement strand
GCTGTGAAAGTGACACCTGCACACGATCCGAACGATTATCAAACCGGAATCCGGTTGAACCTTCCCCAAATGATCGTGATGGACACTTCGGCGAAGATGAACAACAATGTCCCTCCGAAATATCAGAGCTTGGACCGGTATGAATGCCGCCGAGAACTCCTACGGGACCTGGAGAAATTACAGCTGCTCGTCAAGACGGATGATCATGTCCACAACGTGGGCCATTGCTACCGCTGCGATACCGTGATCGAACCGTATCTTTCCGATCAATGGTTCGTGAAAATGAAACCGCTGGCAGAACCTGCATTGAAAGCAGTGCAGGACGGAACGATCAAATTCTATCCCGACCGGTTTACCAAGACCTATGAACACTGGATGACAAATATTCGCGACTGGTGTATCTCGCGGCAGTTATGGTGGGGTCACCGTATTCCGGCGTATTATCTTCCGGATGGAAGCATCATCGTCGCACGCAACATCCATGAAGCGACCGAAAAACTAAAGGCGAAAGGATCGCAATACAAGAAGGAAGATCTGAAACAGGATGACGATGTTCTTGATACATGGTTCTCCTCATGGCTCTGGCCCTTCTCTGTTCATGATTGGCCGAAAGAGACAGACGATCTAAAATATTTCTATCCAACCGATGTTCTCGTCACTGCTCCGGACATTATCTTCTTCTGGGTTGCGCGGATGATTATGGCGGGCCTGGAATTCAAAGGCGAAGTGCCGTTCCGGCATGTCTACTTTACTAGCCTGATCCGCGACTCGTCAGGACGGAAGATGAGTAAATCGCTCGGCAACTCTCCCGATCCGCTCGATGTCATCGCAACCTATGGTGCGGATGCACTCCGGTTTACAGTACTGTTCATTGCTCCGGTTGGACAGGATGTTCTCTATGATAATGACAAGTGTGAGATCGGCAGAAATTTTGCGAATAAAATCTGGAATGCCGGACGGTTCCTGATGATGAACAGAGATCAATTGATGACAATTGACAATGAACAATTGCCAATTATCAGTCCAACATATTCCGACGATCTTTCGGATCGGTGGATCATATCCAGATTCAGTTCTACTGTTAAAGAAGTCACCATTGCAATGGATAACTTTCGCGTGAACGATGCGGTGAAACTCTTATATGATTTTCTCTGGAAGGATTTCTGCGATTGGTATGTGGAATTTGTGAAGAACCGTCTGCAGGAAACAAGCGATATCCATATGAAACGATCCATTATTACCCGTGCGCTGACAATTTACGAAGAAACGTTGAAGCTGCTCCATCCATTCATGCCGTTCGTGACGGAAGAGATCTTCCAGCATCTTTCCGATCGTAAAAAGGATGAAACGATCATGCGGTGCACCATGCCACAGATCGCCCAGACTGAATCGCAGATCGATCCGGAAGTGGAACGGCAGATGGATTTTCTGCAGAATGTTATCACCGCGGTCCGGCAGATCCGGAGCGAAATGAACATTCCGATGTCCAAAACGATTGACTTTGTTGCAAGCTGTAATGAGTTCGAAAAACAAACCATCCTGGAAAACAACAAGACAGCGCTGCAAAAACTGCTGCGGCTGAATGCCATGACCATCGGGATTGCCGTACCCAAACCGGGATATGCAGCAAGTTCCGTCGTAAACGGGCAGGAGATTTTCATTCCATTGAAAGGATTGATCGACACCGGCATTGAGCGCGACCGCCTGCAGAAGGAAATCGATCGGCTGGAAGGACAGCTGCGAGGCGTCATGGCGAAATTGGACAATCAGAACTTCGTCAGTAAAGCGGCTGCCGACATCATCGAGAAGGAAAAGAACAAGCAGCAGAATTTCGAACAAACCATCCAGAAACTAAGAGCAAACCTGGAGCAATTGGTTGGATAACCAACACGACATGCAAAAGCACGGTCAGATCATCGACCGTGCTTTTTTATTTTCACTGCTTCAGCAAGAGCATACCGTACTGCTGGATTCTTCGCGCAGGGACGATGCGAACAACAGGAACTTTCTTTTTCACTCTCCGGTTGAGATTCTTGCGGCGTACACTCCCGATGATATTCCGGTGGTTTTTCGCAAAGTCGAGGAACAGCTTCGAAAGAAAAAATGGGTCGCCGGATTCGTCAGTTATGAATGCGGATATCATTTCGACAGCATCCTTTCCGTTTTCAACAAAACTTCAACTCTCCCTCTTCTTTGGTTCGGTGTTTATGATACGCCAATCGAGCTTGATGCACAATTACTGAACACGATTGGTCCATCAGCCAAAACAGATATCCATCATGCACAATTCTCTCTCGAAAAGAGTGAATATCTCCGGAAGATCAACCAGTTGAAAAAGTATATTACGGATGGAGACACGTACCAGGTAAACTTCACCGGCCGAGTCGAATTTGAATTGTCGGGTGATCCCAAGGACCTCTTTTTCGAATTACGGCGAAAACAGCATGTTCCGTTCGGTGCATATATCAATCTTGGCGTTACGAAGATCTTATCCTTTTCACCCGAACTTTTTTTCCGCCGCGCGGGACGATCCATTGTAACGAAACCGATGAAAGGGACGTGCAAACGGGGACGGACTACAACGGAAGATGCACAATTTTCTGAATGGCTGCGGAATGATGAGAAGAATAGAAGTGAGAATCTGATGATCGTCGATCTGCTAAGAAATGATATCGGAAAGATCTGTGAGAGCGGGTCGGTACATGTCAGCGAAATGTATTCCATTGAACGGTACGAAACAGTTTTGCAAATGACATCCACCGTCAACGGGACATTGAAGGATGACATCAGTTATTCAGATATTTTTCGTTCTCTCCATCCCTGCGGATCGGTCACCGGTGCACCGAAGATCCGCACAATGCAGATCATCAACGAGCTGGAAGAACATGCACGGGGCGTTTATTGCGGTGCGATCGGTTTCATCTCCCCGCATGACGAAGCGGTGTTCAATGTCGCCATCCGAACGCTGGAACTCCGCGGTAATACAGGAATGATGGGAGTCGGGAGCGGTATCGTGTCCGATTCTACACCGGAAGCGGAATTTGACGAATGTGCGCTCAAGGCCTCATTCCTGCTGGACGATCGGCGGGAGTTCCAGTTGATCGAAACTATGCTTTGGGACAAAACATTTACATTTCTCGAAGCACATCTGCGCCGGCTGCAAGACTCTGCGGAATATTTTTCTTTCCCGTTCCATAAAGAGAAAATTATCGAAGTCTTGATCATCGCTTCCCGCGCGTTCCATTCTGAGAAACGGTACAGAGTACGTCTGCTTCTCTCCAAAACAGGAATACCCGTCGTTGAAGCACAAGAGTCTACTGAATCAAACAGAACCGTCATTAAAATCGCCGATGTGAGGACACGTTCGTCCGATCTATTCTTGTATCACAAAACAACGAACCGGGAACTGTACAATCGGTTTCGAAAAACTGCCGATGATGAACAGATTACTGATTTCATTTTCCTAAATGAGAACGGAGAAGTCACCGAAGGAACTATCACCAACCTGTTTATCGAAAAAGAGGGTTTGCTCTATACTCCTCCCATTCACTGCGGCATGTTGTCGGGAATTTATCGCAATGAAGTGTTGCGCACGAATCCAACCGCATCCGAAAAAGTGATTAAAATCGATGATTTACGCACTTCGGACGCACTGTACATCTGCAATTCAGTCCGCGGCTGGCTGAAAGTATCGCTTTCTGAATAAACTTTTTTTTGTTACTTTTTAATCACGTTCTCATCCGAAGTGACAGCACGCTTCGGATATTTTTTCTCAGTCCATCCATTTGATTCTCTTCTGCCAATAATATACTATTGTGTCCACAATGAAAATATCTTTCCTCATACTTCTTTGTGCAACACT
>JBAYJG010000258.1:0-3909 GCA_041665225.1 Bacteroidota bacterium | reverse complement strand
TTGCGTTCCCCGCAGCGATCATGCAGGCGGCAACGTTCGACACCACATTGGCGTATCGCTATGGCCAGGCAATAGCGCGTGAAACAAAGGCAAAAGGACGAAATACAATCCTCGGGCCATGTGTGAATATCAATCGCACCCCGCAGGGTGGACGGAATTTTGAAAGCTTTGGAGAAGATCCGTTCTTAACATCCCGCATTGCCGTTTCCTACATCAACGGCGTCCAGAGCGAACGTGTTGTTGCCACGACAAAGCATTTTGCCGTGAACAATCAGGAAACCGGCAGAATGGATATCAATGCGAAAGTCGATAAGCGTGCATTGTACGAGATCTATTTTCCGGCATTTAAAGCGGCCGTACAAGAGGCAAAAACTGAAGCAATCATGTGTGCATATAATAAATTGGATGGATCATTCTGCAGTGAAAATGAGATGCTGCTCAATTCCGTCTTGAAAGATGAATGGAAATTTGACGGATTGGTGATGTCCGATTGGGGTGCAGTGCACAGCACTGAAGGAGTCGCAACATATGGACTCGATTTGGAAATGCCGGGCGGAGATTTTCTGACGAAAGAAAAATTGCTCCCACTTATTAAAGAAGGGAAGGTGAAGGAATCGATAATTGATGATAAGGTCCGCCGGATTCTTCGAGTGATTTCCCGCATGGGATATCTCGATACGCCGTTGGACGTTCCTGTGGTTAATGCACCGGAACACCGCGCCGTTGCACTCGATGTTGCACGGGCCGGAATTGTTCTACTAAAAAATGACCGAATTGCGGGCATTACCGGACCGAAACGAAACATACTGCCATTGGATCCAGCAGCTGTACACTCCATCACTGTACTCGGTCCAAACGCTGAAGTACTTCGAACGGGAGGAGGGGGAAGTTCCAAAGTAAAACCGGCGTTCGTTGAATCGCCGCTCGAAGGGGTAAAGAGAGCTTTTCCCAATGCGTTAATCTCATTTGCCGTAGGAGCACGGTTGGCAGGGAAAGTTCCTGCTATCGAACCGAAATTTTTCTTCCTGCCGGGTGATACAACGGGAATACGCGGATTGTACGCTGAGTATTTTGACAATATGGAATTCAAAGGAGAACCAAAACTCCGCCGGATTGATCAGAATATTGATTTTTCTTGGGAAGGGGAAAAACCAGCGGAAGGGTTTGGCGAGGATAACTTCTCCGTTCGGTGGTCCGGTATCTTGCGGCCGGTGCTCTCCGGTATCTATGAGATAACAACGGCGAGCGATGATGGTATCCGTTTTTATCTCAATGGAAAATTGCTGATTGATCATTGGAGCGATCATGCTGTGGAGGCGCGTACGGCAACGGTTGAACTCTCTGCCGGCACATCGTATGACGTGAAAGTGGAATACTATGAGAATGGCGGCGATGCCGTGGCGGTATTAGGCTGGACCAAACCGGATCAGAATGAATTACAGGCCGCGGTAGATGCTGCCAAAAAGAGCGAAGTGGTTTTGCTCTTTGCAGGCAATTCCAGCTATCAGGAATCGGAAGGTTTCGATCGTAAGTCACTCGACCTCCCGGAGAATCAAATTACTCTGATCAACGAAGTCGCAAAGGTGAATCCCAACATCATCGTTGTTCTGAATGCAGGCGCGCAGGTAAATCTCCTGCCGTGGTTGAACAACATTGGTGCATTGGTCTGGGCATTCTTTCCCGGTCAGGAGGGAACACAAGCGATCATGGAAATGCTTACTGGTGTCCAGAATCCTTCCGGCAAATTGCCGTTCACGCTAGCGAAACGCTGGGAAGATTACCCATCATTTGGGAATTTTCCGGGAGATAGCTTAGAAGTGAATTATGCAGAAGGGATTATGGTCGGATACAGGCATTTCGATTCACAAACAGTTGAACCGCTCTTTCCGTTCGGATTCGGATTATCGTACACATCTTTCACATTATCGGACTTGAAAATACAATCAAAAAAGAATGATCACTATGAGATAACGGTTACCGTGAAGAATTCCGGAACAGCATTCGGTTCGGAGGTGGTCCAAGTGTATGTTAAGGATATGAAACCAAAGGTCTTCCGCCCGGAAAAAGAACTAAAAGCATTTACCCGTGTGCAACTCAATCCCGGGGAGGAAAAGAAGATCACGCTCAAATTAAACCGTTCATCGTTTGAATATTATGACAGCGAAAAGAATTCATGGAACAAGTCCAAAGGAAAATACACGATTCTTGTCGGAACATCATCCAGAAATATTGTATTGTCTACCTCTGTGAAATGAAATCGCAGATGTTGAAATGAGAAGAATCATGTGTTGAAAAACCAGTTTCGCAGTTAGGCAAAAATAGTGATTATTACGCCCGATCCCGGCAGTATCGCCGGGATTTTTATTGATTCAGGCAAAAAAGACTGATTTATTTTTTTAATAGAATTACACTAATATTTCGCAAATCGCGGAATAGAGGGAAAATAGTACTTGACAATTAGAAGTTTTGGTGGTAACATTACAAAAATGTAAACCTTTACATTAAGTATGTCAATATTCTCCTGTTATTGAAGATCAATATTTAGCAATGTAAAGGTTTACATAATTTTCTCATAAGCCAAACTCCCTATGCGTTCGAGTATCGTGGATGTTGCCGAAAAAGCCGGTGTATCAATTGCCACTGTCTCACGTGTCCTTAACGGCAGTGATAAAGTAAAAGCGAAAACTCGGGAACGCATCCTTTCCGTGATTCAGGAAATGAAGTATGCGCCAAACCCGGCAGCCCGCGGACTTATCATGAAAAAGACGGAAGCGATTGGATTGCTGCTTCCGGATCTTCATGGAGAATTCTTTTCAGAGGTAATTCGTGGAGCTGACGAAGCTGTACAAAAACACGGATATCATCTTATCGTTTCCAGTTCCCACAATGATCCGAATGAAATTGAAGCGGCATTGCGATTTATGCGCGGCAGAGTGGATGCCATTGTGCTGATGTCGCCACAAGTGAATGCTGAAATTCTTTTGGAAAATCTTCCCAAGAGTCTGCCAATTGTTCTTTTAAATTGCCGGACGGATAATACCCATTATGATACGATTGTCATCGACGGATTTGGCGGTGCCCGCGAAATGACAAATTACCTTCTTGACCTGGGACATCGGAAAATCGCAGTCATAACCGGCGGTGAAAATAATTCGGAATCGGAAGAACGGTTACGGGGGTATCGTGCAGCAATGACTGATCGACACTTTACCCCGAATCATTCGATGGAACACCAGGGAAACTTCACTGAAATATCCGGATACGAGATCGCACGGGAAATACTCCGGCAAAAACATCATCCGACAGCCATCTTTGCATTTAACGATTCAATGGCGATCGGTGCAATTAAAGCAATACGGGAAGAGGGGCTGAGAATCCCGAGTGATATTTCCATCTGCGGCTTCGACGACATTCCGGTAGCAAAGTATATCAGCCCGTCCATGACAACGGTACATGTGCCAATCAGTGAATTGGGCACCATGGCGATTAATCGAGTCTTTGATCGGATGACGAAACATTCCAAAGATACCACCGCACACGTGTTTGTCCCCACGAAATTGTGTTTACGAAGCAGTTGCAAAAAAATTAACACCATGTCCAACCAAGAGAAGGAGGAGATTGCAGTATAATAAATGATACGAAAGTATTAGAAGTATGGTTGTCGGGGCATGGTGTTGCCCGGAAGAAGCATCTGCAGTCTGAACATCAATATTGATCTGCAGGTGTCATTGGAAGCAGGGACGGTCAGCGATTGGAAGATAGTTGCAATGTAATATGATTAATCGATCTATGCAGTATTAATTACCTAATTTCCTACAATTCATTAAGGAGTAACGCGATGAAAAAACTTTTGTTGCTTTTTGCATCGATGTTTGCAGTTTTTCTCACTGCAAATGCTCAGTTGTTGCT
>JBAYJG010000257.1:0-3929 GCA_041665225.1 Bacteroidota bacterium | reverse complement strand
TCGAAAGCACGACAAGATCAAACTTACCGGTCCGATGCAAAAATCCATTCATGCCGTCTGCAACATCACGAACCGTAAACGGGCGTGTGTCATGAGAAAGATCATACGGGACTCCGTAATTCTCAGGTATTTCATGTCCGAAATAGAGGAATATGTTCACGATCCCGTGCTGCTGCTCCGTACGAAACTGGTCGTATAATCCTATCTCTGAGTTAAAACGAGACTGTTCCTGATTGCACCAATACGACTTCTGGGCGACGAGACCTCCGTTCCGGTAGTAAAAAAATTCGCCGTCATGTAGCGGGATCAAACCAAGAATATGGCTCTTCGCTTTTTGGTGATAAATGAACACCTCAGCACGTGGATTTCGCAGTGCCGCCTTTTTAATATTCTCCAATGCTACTTCATCCGCATAGTATTTTATTCCGCGCGTATCGTGAAACACATAATCACCATCTCCATGAATAACGGCAATGACGGAATATTGAATCCGCTGCTGATCTTGCTCCGCCTGCGGCGATTCATAGTGAAGGGGCAGATTGGTACTGCACGATGAGAAGAGCATCACCAATACTGCAGCACTTGTGAATACAAGCAGGAATTTATGCGCTGATTCACTGAACGATGGTTGTTGTAATGTTTTCATATCGTTCTCGGTGATATTCGTCAAACAGTGGCTACCGTACTATGAGCGCAACCAGGATGACGATCAACAATAGTGTTATTAAGCTGATGGAAATGACAATATCGGCCTGTTCCAAATCTTGCACGACATAGTCTGCAAAATCATTCAGTTGCTCATCAGGAACTCGGGTAAACCCTTTGTCCCCCGCCAGTTCATTCTGCTTTTCCTTCAGAACAGTTTTTAATCCGTCGGTGCCCATCCGATCGTTCACTGACAATGACGATGATCGTTGAACATACTCCACTGCCGTGATCATGGATCGGAATGATTCATGTAATAGTGCACGCTTCTCCACCGGATTTTCCGTCGCCTTTACTTTATTTGCTGTGTCGTTAAAATAACTTTGGATGTTGTCTTTGCCATCGGCAAATGCCGATAGGATCATGATGACCGACATCAGGATTGTTCCAACCATCGTCCGTGTTTTCATTTTCCACCTTCAAGAGTATGAGAATGTGTAGCGTTGAATTACATTGAGAGCTATAGAGTATTTCACAAAACGAATAATAGACCAACTGTCATCACATAAAAATTACTGTTCACTTTTTCGCTGCCGGGGATATGCGCAAAATCATAGTTCAGGAAAACATATTTCATGTCACCAACGAGTTTTGTGCCGAGACCAAGCGGCAATTCAATTCCTCCGCCGAAATGCCATCCAAATTCCTGGTGGTAGTCGGTTGCGATGATTTCCGGACTTCCCTGATATCCTAAAGGGATCGTATAATCGAACGCAGCATTATACCATCCCGCACCGACCGTACCAAAGACAAGGGAGTTCAAATAGAATAATCCTGATGCCATGACCGGCCAACTTTTTACATTCACATGACCGTCCACAAATCGTTCCTCCCTATAATTGACCGATCCTACCATTGCGAAACCTTCTGAAATTCTGATATGCAGTGCAATGCCGCCCATAGCCCTGCTATCGGTAACGCCTCGTGTTTTATAGAAGCCAAGTTGCGGCCCTGCTAAGAAAATCCCCTGTGCAGGTGCCGTTGAAACCGCAGCACTCAACATCAACACTATGATCACCGAGCGCATTATCATGTTTTTTCCCTCCGGTGCTGTGTTTACGATCAATATGTTTTTTACTCAAAACGATACGTTGTTCTGTAACTGGATCTTTTCAATCCAAGAATATTTTAAGCGATGAAGCGATGGTCCTGCCTGCCGATTCGACAGGCAGGACATCCTGGTATGTATTGATAGAATGAACCAGGAAATATCGCTACACGAAATCATTTGATGTATGATTTCGCTTCGTCCGAAACACCAAAAGCAATTTTGGTACATCACCCCATTGTTGATTCCCATTCAAAATAGCGGGATAGTGCGGACAACAAAGCGCTGCAGCCAATATGCCTGGCGCCGAACGATCTCTCCTCAGATCAATAACGAACAACGAGTCGGACGGAACCTCTACCCTATACAGTTATTGACCATTCGTAATTACGCGTTTGCTGAGCATATGTACGACAAAAGCCGGACAGAACCGTACATCTGCCATACCAAATTCAACCGTAATTACACGTATGAAGACTATACACGAAGGAAAAAGCAGGATAATACCCATACCATACCCAGGCGTATAATCAACAGAAAGGTAAGTGATAGAGCAGGACAAAGAAATCATCCAAAAGAATGAAAGAGTAGTTAATCCTCTTGCCGGGATTTTTTCGAAAGGAAAACATCAATGTTTCACAGGTACCGGTGCGGATCGTTTCCCGCACCGTCTGTAGAGATATGCAGCAGTATTTTTACGCCAATTACCTTAATCCTCTTTGCGTTCGGGTGTTCGGCGTTGCCCCGTTTCACGACGTTGCCTGTCAAGTGTCCGATCGAGAGTGTTTTCAATCAACCGGATCATCTTTTCGACCGCACCATCGATGGCTTGATCCAATGAATCTGCCAGGTGAGTAACCGCGATCGGTTGCCGTCCTTCTATCCGGGCTTCCAGCAGGCAACGTTTGTCCTTCAGTCCACTTTTTGATCCGTTTTCATCACTGAGGTGGATTTCCAATCGCGAGATGCGTTCGCTGAAGCGACTGAATGCGCTTGTCACTCTCGTATCAATCTCCGTAGTGAATGTTTCGTGGCCTTTTATATTCCTATCTGTGTTTATCTGTATCTGCATGGTGATCTCCTCTTCTGTAATTGAATATTGGAACGATGATCGTGACGCTGTTTCCCACCGGCTCAAAACGGATATCCGATGGCAATGTTTAATGCAAGATTGTCCTTTCTCCAGGTCGGATCAACAACATCGATCGCGTTGATCACCCATCGATGGTATTCTGGCAAGGATGGGATACGCAGCGGAAATGCAAGATCAAATCGGAGGATAAGGAATGATAGATCGAACCGGAAGCCGAAGCCGGTTCCGACAGCCAACTGTTCCATGAATGTTTTGCCCGAGAATACACCGCCCGAACGATTCGGGTCATTATGCAGGAGCCAGATATTTCCCGCATCAACAAACAATGCCCCTTTAAGAAAGCTGATAATCGGAAACCGATATTCAATATTTCCCTCCAGTTTAAGATCTCCCGCTTGATCAATGAAGGAGGTTGCCGAAAGACTGTCGGGAACGATGTACGTTCCGGGACCTAAACCGCGCGCCGGAAATGCACGAACACTATTGCTCCCCCCTATGTAAAACTGTTTCACATAGGGAAGCGTCGCAGAATTACCATATGCTACGCCTAGTCCTGCAATTATCCTGCCGGCAAGAGACGATGTTTGCGCCAGATTATTATAATAGTATCGCAGGTCGATATCGAATTTATAGTACTCTGAATATATCGTCCCGAATATCTTGTACGGCGCTGCGGGTGAAGCTGTTCCCTCCACAAACAGGGACTGTATCAATTGTAACAGATTACCCGAAAGATCAATGTTCCCTTGGAAATACAGGTGATTCGTCAGTTCACGGTTCATTTGATCGTTATAGGTGAAAGTATACGAATGACCGAGAATAAATTGTTCTTCAAAACTTTTTCTGAGTAACTGGTTGATCCGCAACAGTTCATCGAATTTTTCTGTCGTCCTTGTCAACTGTGCAAAGGTTAACGAAAAAGGATTGAAAATGTGTTCCTTGCTTGCAGATTCTTTCCAATGATATCCGAACGACGCATCCGTCGAGAACATTTGAAAATATTGCAATCGGTGTTGCAATCGAATCCCGGCTGTGATGCGCGTTTTTGGGACAAACAGACTTGATATATTGGTAAGTTCAAAT
>JBAYJG010000256.1:0-3935 GCA_041665225.1 Bacteroidota bacterium | reverse complement strand
GAAGTATCAATAGCAAACGCGCCAAAAGAATTTGCGCTCGAACAAAATTATCCTAATCCATTCAATCCTGCTACAGTCATCAGTTATCAGTTGCCGGTGAACAGTCATGTATCGTTGAAAGTGTTTGATGTGATTGGAAGAGAAGTGGCAACGCTGGTGAATGAAGTGAAAGAAGCGGGAAGGTACTCTGTCATGTTCGATGCGTCGGAGTTTTCCAGCGGTATCTACTTTACACGATTGGTCTGTGGAGATAAGACACAGGTCCGGAAAATGATGCTGATGAAATAATTGCCCTTTTTCATGAACCTAAAATAAGATTCATAGAAATGCCAGATCGTAGTATCTGGCATTTCTGTTTCCCCTATGCACATTCAAAGATGCCTGATTTTATTATCAAAAACGGCGACAGGAATTATGCGCAGGCTTTATTCTTATGAGGGATTTCCGTATCATTTTGACGTGATAAACAAGATAATAATATCTGTTTTCCTATTTTCAGTCTGCACTGCGCAGCAGGACGAGTACGTTGTTCAGCAGTGGAAAGTAGAAGATGGTCTGCCGCAAAGTACTGTTCGATGTATTGCTCAAAGCAAGGATGGGTATATCTGGGCAGGAACGTGGCAGGGACTCGCCCGTTTCGATGGTATTCAGATGACCGTCTTCAAATCTTCGAATACTCCGGAACTCTATTCTTCCAATATCATGTCCCTCTTTTCGGACAGCCGTGGACAACTCTGGATCGGCACCGATGCTGGTGGACTTGTACGCTATAATAGTAATGGATTCCAAAGGTTCAACGGTGAGCAGGGATGTCCTGCTAAACGTATTCTGTACATAAACGAAGATCGGACTGGTATTATCTGGCTCGCCACAGAGATAGGGATCTTTGCGTACAATGGTACACGCTTCCTGCATTTCACTGCTGCAAACGGTTTGCCGCATACATATGCGAACCAGGTTATGCCGATGCCGGACGGTTCGATCTATCTTGGTTTTGTCGGAGTCGGTTCCATCGCCCGGTTGGTTCACGATTCGTTGGTCGTCAGGGAATCATTCCCCGTCGGTGGATATGTTGTTGCCGTCGATACTGCCGGAGCGGTATGGTACGGTGACAGAACGAGAGGTTTTATTCGCCGGTATGCAGGAAAGGATTCAATCATACAACGGAATGGAACAGCAGTTCCTGGTGAATCATATGTAATGAAGAACGGCAATATATGGCTCCTCACCTCCGACCATATCAGAATATTCTCCCGCTCTGGTAATACACAACTGACTCAAAATGACGGCCTCCTTTTCACCGAGATCACAATAATATTTGAGGATCGCGAAGGGAACATCTGGCTCGGTAAAGAGGGGGACGGATTGATTCTGCTCCGCAAGAAAAATGTTTTAGTTCACTCGCTGCGCAACGGATTTCCATCGGATCTCGTACAATCCGGAATAGAAGACCATACCGGAACGCTCTGGATCGGATCATGGGATGCAGGATTGATCAAAATGAAAAATCCGCAGAATAGAGGAGTTGAACGAATTCCCCTTCCTGGTGGAGTGAAGAGTGTATTCACATTGTACGAATCAAAGGACAGCGCGCTGTGGGTCGGTACGTGGGGATTCGGTTTGTTCAGGATTAAGAACGGGGAACGCCGCCAAATCAACCGCAGTGCAATCACTCCGTTTACATCCATTATTTCCATTACTGAAGATTCTGACGGCGGTATGTGGATTGCTACCGCACACGAAGGAATCGTGTACTTTAATGGGACAGAAGAGAAAGTTTGGAATGCCGGTGCCGGACTTTCCGGAAACCGCGTGAATTCGGTTCTAGCCGCCCGCAACGGCGATGTATGGGCGACGGTCTCCGGGAGCGGCGTAAATAGGATTGCAAACGGGAAGGTGACCGTGTACCGACAAGGTTCGGGATTAAATGATAACTTTGCCTCTCCGCTCTATGAGGATAAGGAAGGATCAATCTGGGTCGGGACAAACCGTGGCCTTGCGCGGTGGAAGAACGGTTCCTTTACATTCGTCACCGAGGAGCAGGGATTGTTCGACGGTTCCGTTGCACAGATTATTGAGGATGATTACGGATATTTCTGGATCGGAGCGATTCACGGCATCTATCGGGTGAGCACTGCTGAATTGAATGCAGCGGCGGACGGAACGCTTTCGTTCGTCCGGTGTTTCACGCTCGGTAAAGAGGACGGCATGCTGAACGAAGAGACAAGCGGTGGAGGGACGCCGCGGTGTTGGAAACGTGCAGACGGAACACTCTGGTTCACAACATCCAAGGGGATCGTGACGATCGATCCAATTTCGGTTGCCTCGAATCCTATCCCTCCAGGGGTGATGATTGAAAATGCGTGGGTAGACAATGAACCGATATCGTTAACAGAAACTGTCATATTGCAGCCGGGAGTATCGAAAATCGAAATCCGGTATACCGGAATCAGTTTTACGGCACCGAGCAAGATCCGTTTCACGTATCAACTGACAGGGTTCGATGAACGATGGAATGAAGCCGGAACGAAACGTTTCGTGCAGTACACCAACCTCGATCCGGGTGAATATCAATTCACTGTTCGGGCGGAGAACAGTGCCGGTGTGCAAAACCGGCAAGGGGCCGCGTTTCGAATCGTTGTCCTTCCTCCATTCTATAGAACATGGTGGTTCATGTCGATGATCGTTCTCTTCTTCCTTACAGCGGGGCCCGCGGTGTATGTCATCCGGGTGCGGCAGTTACAGAAGGAGAAAGACCGGCAAGTGGAATTTTCGCGCCGGCTGATAGAATCGCAAGAATCGGAACGGAAACGAATCGCTACGGAACTGCATGACGGCCTCGGGCAAAATCTGCTCATCATCAAAAACAAATTGCTGGTTGCTCTTCAGTCATTCAGTAACAATACGTCGACCTCGGCACAAGTGGAGGAAGCATCCAATATCGTCACCAGTACGATTGAAGAGGTTCGTTCCATCTCCCATAATCTTCGTCCTCACCAGTTGGATCAATTGGGAATTACGAAAACTCTCCGTTCGGTGATTCGTCAGATGAAGGAATCAACAACGATGGAAGTGACAGCGGAGATCCAGGATATTGACGGAGTGCTCACACCGGAGCAGGAGATTAGTCTGTTCCGTATTGTGCAGGAATCGTTCAATAATATTATCAAACATTCGGGTGCAACAACTGTTTTCACCTCCATTCTTCGGCAGGATCAGACCATTCTTGTGGTCATCGAAGACAATGGCAAAGGGATCACTACTTCCGGCGGATTTGGGATCTCCGGAATGCGAGAACGTTCTGAAATGTTCGCTTGGAATCTTTCTATTCTCCCCCGGAATCCGCAGGGAACTCTTATTACGATCATTATACCAATACATGATAAATGAAAAACTCATCTCAGATACGCATCCTCATTGCCGATGATCATCCCATGTTCCGTGAAGGAGTACGACAGGCGCTCATGAATGACTCTTCGCTCAGTATTATTGCCGTTGCATCGGACGGTGAACAGGCGTTGCAGTTAATGAAAGAACACACTCCCGATGTTGCTGTGCTGGATATGAACATGCCGAAAATGACCGGACTACAGGTACTGAAGGACTTGAAGAAATCTGAGTTGAAGACGGAGATTGTGTTCCTGACAATGTTCGACGATGAAGAGATCCTGAACGAAGCGATGGACCACGGTGTGAAGGCGTACATTTTGAAAGAGAGTGCTTCCATTGATATCGTGAATGCAGTCCATGCAGTGTATGAAGGACGCCATTATCTTAGTCCTTCGTTGACGGACAAGATCCTGAAACGGAAAGAAAAGAAAGATACTTTCCAATCGGCCCATCCGCGACTGTCATCTCTCTCTGAACAGGAACGCCGCATTTTGAAATTGATCGCTGATTCCAAGACCAGCAAGGAGATCGCTGAGGAGCTCTTT
>JBAYJG010000255.1:0-4239 GCA_041665225.1 Bacteroidota bacterium | reverse complement strand
TCCCTTGTTACTTCCGGTATCGAAACTACCAGTGCCATTCCATCCTGCAGCTGATCCCGGAATCCATACGCGCCGCCGGCTTGATAAAATGCGGAACGCGCCCACATGCGGCAGACCAGCGTTTGATAGAGCAGCCAGCGGTTAAGCAGAATATCCATCGATCGGTCAGGTGTTTTTACCTGAACAGTTCCAAGTGTATTGTCCCAAAAAGTTTTAACCTCAGTCAATACATTATCAAGATTGATCGTTCGAAACCGTGAGATCAACGATTGTGCCTCCTCGTTTGTGGCGGCTTCACCAAGAAAAAAAATAATCTCAGTTACTTCGTCCGGAGCAAGTTCGATGTGGGTTTGGAGCGCACCGCACGGATCGAATCCTGCACCGACACGATCTGAGAGGGGTGCTGTACTAAAGAGAGCTGCGGGATGTTCCAATGTGCCGTTGCGACCTAAAAATTCTTTCCGATCTCCTGTCCAACTTGTCTGACGTCCGGCAAGATCCGCGAATGCCACCCGGTTTTGTCGTTCCGTTCTCCATCGGTTTTTCGCAAACATTGCTCCAGTAACGGAATCGATCTCAGTTGCAATAAATGGTGCCGAAGCTTCGCGGGAAGATGCCAGTACCCATTCGACATACGCCGTAATTGCAAGGCGGCGGTTTCGCTTTGATCTATTGTTAATCTTTAGCCGGGAAATTTTGATCGAATCCTTAAGAGGGACATATTGGAGCAGATCGAGGACAATTCCATCGGATGTGTGTTCGAACGAACTGTATCCTTGACCATGCCGTGCGGTGTATCTTCCCGATTTTTTCCTAATGGGAAGAACTGTTGGCGACCAGACTGTTCCGCTCACTTCATCTTTTACGTAAAACACTTCACCTGGTCTGTCGCTGACGGGATCATTGGACCATGAAGTCAGCTGATTTTCACGACTGTTTAATGACCAGGTATATCCTCCTCCTTCTGCCGAAACCTGGAATCCGAAAATTCGATTTGCAATCACATTAATCCACGGCGCCGGGGTCGATTGTTCATTCTCCAGCACCGTTACGTATTCGTTTCCATTGTCGCTAAATCCTCCAAGTCCGTTGGAAAATTCCTTCGGTTGAGAGAGTAGAGTAGTTGTTCCGGAATTATTTTCCGTTCGCAACGTGACCAATTTTTCTTTCACCCATTCTTTAGCGTTATGGGAAAATTTTCCGTACTTGCGTACCGGAGTCGGTTCAAATTTCTCCATTGCATTCAATTGTTCGGAAAGACTTCCGCGCCGACTGAGCAGTACGGCACGAGCCGCACTTTGCAGCACCATTCGCACATCCATGGAAACCAGTTCTGCACGCATCACAAAGATACTCCCCTGCGCTGCTGTTCGTTCAAGTTTCGGTTTCAACTGCGATTCATTTGTCCGCAGTATTGTTTCAATGGCACTCTGGAGATCCATAATATAGGACTGCGGTTGTTCGTTCAGAATCACCAGATCGACGGCAAGGAGCTTCATCCTCCAATATTCATGTGCACGGATAAGTTGCTTCACTATTTCCAAACTTTCTGGTTCATCGATGCGCATCAGTACGATCGGCAGATCACCCGAGATACGCTGTTCCCACAATACCGACTGCCCTTTTTGATTTCGTTGAAGAGCATCGGACCGCGGACGAAGTTCAGGATTTGAATAAAGAATGTGGTTTGCAAGATGCTGGAAGAGATGTGCTTCTTCGGACCCGATACCAAGGTGATGAAGTTGAACTTGTGCTTGAGTCCATGCTAACGTAACGGCACGTTCAAATGCATTGGCATTATCATGCTTATCAGCTAGGTCGAGGACTTCCTTACGGGTTGGAGCAACCATCGTCCAAAACGCAACTCGCACGGTGATCCCGGGAGGAATCCGCACCCGGCATCGAAGACTGAAGACCGGATCAAGCACCGTCCCGACAGTATTCGAGAGAGGTTCGCTGTTTACAATGGAGATTGGGGAATGGATCTGTCGGCCTCTTCCAAGAAAACGGGCTCGATCTGTTTCATATTGAACAGCACCGATACTTTCACCTTCGACTGTCACGAGATGGGCTGCCCAAATTTCAGGTTCATTTGGAAACCGGCGGCGGCGGGTTGCCAAAAGCGTGCAGACATCCGCAACGTATTCAGTTTGAACAAAAAGTTTTGAGAATGACGGATGTGCCACATGAGCCGCAGGATGATTCAATACCATTTCTGCATAAGATGTCACATCAATCTCCCGAACACGATTTCCAAGATTTGTTATGGAAATCCGCCGTACTTCGGCATCACTTTCAGGAGAGACTGCTACATCAAGTGACGTCGTTATGCTTCCGTCGCGCCTGGTTATTTCAACTTTGTCTTCAGAAAATTCCACTTCATAACTATCAGGATCGACACACGTCGGCTGAAATCCTGCCGACCATACCGCACCACTGTTCACATCACGTAGATAAATATATGTCCCCCATGAATCACACGTCACATCTTCGCGCCATCGGGTAATTGATAGATTGCGCCAACGACTGTAACCGGATCCTGCAGTCGTCATCATCACCGCATAATTTCCGTTGGAAAGTATGTGCGTTCGCGGAATTTGACCATGAGGCGAAGTAAATCTTCGGTGCATTGATGGAATCAAATCGCGTATATTGGCATCCACATTCACTTCTTCGGATCGTGGACGCGCAACAGTCACATCGCGGGGAGTCCGTTCCTGCAGCAACAGTTCTGTCGCCTGAACAATCGGTTCTGTGTGGAAGCGTGTGCGCATGATACCGTTATGCAGCACATTGTCCAGCGCAACAAGCGTCATGCCTTGGTGATGTGCCATATAGGTACGGACAACGGCAACAGGTTCGCCGTCAGGATGACGTGTGGGCGTATAATCCAACGCTTCATACAATCCATATATACCGTCCGCTCCTGCATTCATAAGTCGATTGAAATTTTCGACGGCTGTGTTGGGTTCAATCATTGCAGCTAAGGCTGTAGCATATGGCGCAATAACAATATCTTTACTGAGACCGCGTTTTAATCCTAATCCCGGAACTCCAAATGTGGAGTATTGATAAGTAAACTCGAGATCGCGCACATTATATGCGGATTCTGAAATTCCCCACGGTACATTCCGTTCATTGCCAAAGCCGATCTGTCGACGAACAATAAAGCGATGGGTTTGTCCGAGCAAACTTTCTGTTGGTTCACGCAGTACCAGCAGAGGCATTAAGTATTCAAACATCGAGCCCGACCATGAGATCAACGCCGAGCCGCGGTCAACAGGAGTTAATGATCTTCCTAGATGAAACCAATGCTGTACCGGTATATCTCCTTTGGCGATTGCAATAAAACTGGCTAACCGTGATTCCGAAGCAAGCAGATCGTAACAATTGGGATCGAGTATTCCGTCAGAACCTCTGAATCCGATCGACAGAAGCTGCCGCGGCTGATCAAAGAGGAAACTAAAATCCATAGCTGCAAATAATTTCTTCGAGTGTTCTTGCACCGTTAAAAGACGGCGTTTCAATACTATTGCAGCACTGCGTGATTGATCGAATAATCCGATCAGCGTTTCGCTCTCTGCGTCTCGCAACGGAAGATGCGACGTTAGTACGAGTATTGCTTCTTCATAACGTTCAGAAATAGTCTCGAGTGTGGGAATTGTACCGGCGTACCGTTGAAGGAAGTCTTGTGGGAAGCGTTTAGGATCTTGGTTAATAATACCGGCACCCTGCAGCCATGGTTTCAATAATTCCATATCGCGATCATGACTGAGAATGGAATTTTGAACTGCATTCATCCAAAACAAGAGTTCGGTGCTATGTTGTGCATGTTGCTCTCCGTGCTTCTCTTCCATCACCTTCTGTACGCTGTCGGTAAGAATATTGATTTGAGCAGTAAGCCGTTCAAATTTCCCGGCCATATCCACCGGTTGTTCTGTATGCTGTCGAAGTACTGCAAAACATTTCGCCAGTTCCTCTTCAATTCGTTTCCGAGCGATGGAGTGGATAGCAACGGCATTATCGTAAAGTTCCAATGACTTTTGGAACAACAATAGTGTATCTTCGATTCCTTCCAACCAATGTGGATCCAACAAAGGACGTTTGATCATCTCGTTGCAGGAATTTCCGAGAGCGATCAAATGTCCTGCAAGATTACCGCTGTCCACAGAAGAAATATATTTCGGATCCAGCGGACGAAGATCGCGTGTATCATACCAGTTGTAGAAATGCCCCCGG
>JBAYJG010000254.1:0-4247 GCA_041665225.1 Bacteroidota bacterium | reverse complement strand
GGCTTTTCGGATCGGCGGGATCGTTCCTGTAAACAACCATATCGGAAATTACCGGCATTCCTTTCACTATAGAAAGTCGGACATTCACCAATCCGTTATCTGTCCCGATCCACAGCGCCCCTTCATGGTCGAACATTGCTGTATAGGTCAGCGTGAATGCGAACCGTTGCTTCAGATTCGGCAGGGAAGGTAGCATGCGTATGGTGTCCCTATCGACATCGTAGATATAAATCCCACTGGGATCTCCTCCAATCAGGAACAGCGAATCCGATACGGCAGCCCACCGCAAAAACACTTCGCGCATCTCCATCGGCCTGTTTTTTACTACCGGGATAAACGACACACGATCGGTAGTCATATCGATAATCACTAAACGATTGTACATCGATCCGATAATCTTTTTATTCCGATAGCAGAACAGGTCAAACACGATGCTCTCATTTCTTTTGTCATCGGGTAAAACGAAATCCTGACGGATGGAAAAATCGTTGGAGTATTTGATAATCCCGTTATCAGTTCCAACCCAGAAACAACCGCTACTGTCTTGCACCATAGCACGAGATACGGTTTGTTTTCCGAGCGGATCGCCTGCAGCCAATGTATTCAATCGTTTAATGTTCGGACTGGTGGTACTGATAATATTGATTTGGGAATTCAGGGTTGATGCCGCTATGCTTCCGTCTTGAAGAGGGTACAAACGATAGAAGCTATTGGCGGCAATGCTATTCGTATCGCCGGGATGATGTTTGTAGACTTTAAAGGAGTTTCCGTCATACCGGTTCAATCCGTCAAGCGTTCCGATCCACAAAAAACCGGCAGAGTCCTGCGTCACAGAAAAGACCGTGCTTTGAGACAGTCCCTGTTCAATGCCAAGCCGTTCAAACTGCAAACGCTGGGCTGAAACACTTTGTACCACAAGAAACAGTATCAATATGAATCGTACCATGAAAGAAGATACGAGGACAAATTTTAAATCAAAACTATCTTTTTGGGTCTGCAAATCGATCGACGGTATTCTATAGTCAATCAGACTCAGGATTCGTCAAGCGCTGATTTTTTTGAGATGGTATCCCTCGTAAAAATTATCTCCGTGCAGAGCCAATCAGACCGATCTTCTCTTGCAATAATCCTTTCTCTTCTGTAATATGCAAAATCGTTCAGCGCAAACCATTTTAGACCATATCACAGGAGTTTCAATTATGAAGGAAACAACACCGTCAGCAGCATCCGCTCCAACAGACGAGATCTATTATCCTTCCGCCGAAGTCATCGCACAGGCAAATGTTCCGGATCCCGAAGCAGCCAGGAAAGAGGCAGCAAAGGATATCCAGGCATACTGGGGAAAACGTGCAGAAGAACTGGAATGGTATCAAAAATGGGACAAGGTCTTGGACGATTCGAACAAACCGTTTTACAAATGGTTCATTGGCGGAAAAACAAACATCGTGCAGAATGCGTTGGACCGGCATGTGCGTACGTGGCGCAGAAACAAACTTGCCTTGATCTGGGAAGGTGAAAAAGGCGATCTCCGCACACTCTCCTATCATGCGCTGAACCGAGAAGTTTGTAAGTTTGCCAATGTTTTAAAAAGTATGGGTGTGGTGAAAGGAGATCGCGTAACAATCTATATGCCGCGCATTCCCGAAACAGTCATCGCAATGTTAGCAACAGCAAAGGTTGGAGCGGTTCATTCCGTGGTCTACGGCGGATTCTCTGTGGAAGCATTACACGGCAGAATCGAGGACAGCGAGTCCAAAGTGATTATAACCGCCGACGGCGGGAATATGAACGGCAAAAAAGTGGAATTGAAAAAGATCGTCGATGAAGCATTGCAGCGGAGCGGCCAGCCGGAACACGTGGTCGTTGTAAAACATCTCGGCATTGATGTGATGATGGAACAGGGACGCGACTATTGGTATCATGAATTGATGGCGCTCCCTATCTCAAAAAACACACAAAAATGTGAAACAGAAATAATGGATGCCGAAGATCCCCTCTTTATTCTTTATACATCGGGAACGACAGGAAAACCGAAAGCAATCCTCCATACACATGGCGGATACTCCGTCGGCGTTCATGCGACATTAAAAGATGTTTTTGATCTAAAGGAAGAAGACCGCTGGTGGTGCACCGCGGATCCGGGATGGATCACAGGCCACTCGTACATCGTCTATGCCCCGCTCATTGCCGGTGCAACATCGTTCATGTATGAAGGTGCTCCTACTTATCCGTATCCGGACCGATGGTGGTCGATGATCGAGAAGTACGGCATCACCGTGTTCTATTCTACTCCCACCGCAATTCGCGGACTGATGCGCTTCGGCACGTCGTGGGCAAACAGACACGATCTCTCTTCATTAAGATTATTAGGAAGTGTCGGCGAGCCGATCAATCCCGAAGCGTGGCGCTGGTTCTACAAAAATATCGGCAAGGAAAAATGTCCGATCATGGATACCTGGTGGCAGACAGAAACAGGTGCCTTTATGATTGCACCAATGCCGGCAATGCCATTGAAACCAGGCTCCGGTACAAAACCACTCCCCGGCATCGAAGCAGAAGTGGTGAATGAAGATGGAAAACCTGTGGCGGACGGTGAAGAGGGATTTTTAGTGTTGAAGAATCCCTGGCCGGCCATGATGAGAACGATCTTCAAGGATCCGGATCGGTTCGTTCAGACATATTGGAGCAAGTTTAAAGACTTTTACTTTGTTGGAGATTCTGCGCGCCGCGATAAGGATGGATATTTCTGGATCATCGGACGCGTGGATGATGTGATTAAGGTGAGCGGATACCGTTTAGGCACTGCAGAATTGGAATCGGCATTCATCACCCACCATTCAGTTGCTGAAGCCGCTGTTATCGGATTACCTCATGAAATAAAAGGGATTGCGATCCATGCGTATCTGATCCTGAAAGCAGGCAACGAACCGAGTGACGAACTGGCAGAGGAAATCAAAAAACACATCGCCCATGAAATGGGTCCAATCGCGAAGCCGGAAAAGATCGAATTCGTAAAGTCCCTGCCGAAAACGCGCAGCGGCAAGATAATGCGGCGTGTATTGAAAGCCCGGGCAATGGGAATGAGCGAAGGAGATATTTCGACGCTGGAAGAGTAACGGAATAAAACCTTGCGAAGGTTGAACGTGGTTTTGCAAAAAACCTTCGCAAGGCTATAGAGAAGGGAAAAACTCTTTTGCCAGATCCCACCCTAAAAACATACTGACGATCAACAAAATCAAACCAAAGAACCGTGTTATCTTTCTGATTCGGTCAATTTCAAATTTCACTTTATGCCGCTCCACCAGTTCTACCAGCGTAAAGAACCACGCCGTTACACCAATACCCGTCCCAAACGCGAACATAGTGTTGGAAAATACTGTCGGTTCGATCACACGGTAACCGTGAACAATACCGCCAATCGTGATCCAATACGCAAGAAATGACGGGTTGGAAAAATACATCGCCATGCCAAGCAGGAAATATCGTTTGAAACCCGGGGCATCCTCCTCATTCGGTTGGAAATGAGTTTCAGGAAGCTTCCCGAAGGTCGTTTTCAATCCATAAATAAAAAAGATGGCGAAGGTGGATATGCGAAAAATCGAATCCATGGTGGGATTGGAGATAAGCGTGCTGACACCGAAGACAGCCGCTGCACAATACAGAATATCCATCAACGCGGAACCGGCGCCGATCATCAATGCCTGTGCAGTGTGGTTGCGAAGCGCTTTCATCACCACTGCAAGATTAATCGGTCCGATCGGGATAGTCGTGATATATCCGATAATAGCACCAACAACAAACGCAATCATTGACACCCTAACTTTGTTGCAGAAATCATTAATAGATACTGAAGTTTACAGGAAAGTGCAAGTGGATTTTGGCTTTTCAAGAACCTTGCGAAGGTTTTGTAAATTTTTACTCTCAACCTTCTCAAGGTTTTCCCGATGTTACGCAGCAACGTGAGCCGGAAGGAACCGTTCTTCTTCGATGTGTCCCTTTTCTTTTACGGAGTGCAGAATCTCAATGATCGGCGACGATTCATAATACTGCATCAGGTGATTGCGGAGCTTCGCAGCATTCGCTTCCCCTTTTAAATATCCGATGTAAAATTTCCGCATCTCGATCACCGCACGCTTCTCCCCTTTCCGTTCCACGGAAAGCGTGAGCAGCTCGATACATTTGTCGATCCGTTCCGCGAGTGTTCGCTTCGGAGTGAGTTCTCCCGTTGCAAAATAATGTTTCGTATC
>JBAYJG010000253.1:0-4249 GCA_041665225.1 Bacteroidota bacterium | reverse complement strand
TCCTGGCATTTTAAACCTATCGTAAGTATGATCACCAGTATTGAATGGCATGGCACCTCGGTTCGGTTTTTGGATCAGACGGAATTGCCGCTGAATGAAATCTATGTGGAGACGGCGGAACTCTCCGTACTTGCCGATGCCATCGTGCGGCTGAAGGTTCGCGGAGCACCATTGCTTGGTATTGCTGCTGCGTATGGTATATTGCTTGGTATCCTTCCAGCGAAGAATGGACCTACCGACAAGTTTCTACAATTGTTTGAGAATGCTTTTATATCGATCGCTGCAACTCGTCCCACCGCAAAAAATCTTTTTTGGGCGCTGGAACGAATGCGAAATATTGTGCGTCTAAACAATCACGACAACGCAACAACGCTCTTTGAAAAACTGGAAGCAGAAGCGGTCGCGATCCATCAGGAAGATATGGCGATGTGCGAACAGATGGGTGTTCACGGAGCAGCATTGATTCCTGACGGTGCCCGCATTCTTACGCATTGCAATACCGGCGCGCTCGCAACGGGGGGGATTGGCACAGCGTTCGGCGTGATTCATACCGCACACAATTCAGGGAAGAAGGTGTTCGTCTACGCGGATGAGACGCGTCCTCTGTTGCAGGGATCGCGGTTGACAATGTGGGAATTACAGAAAGCCGGAATACCGGCGGCTCTCATCACAGATAATTCCGCGGCATGGACCATCAAGTCCAAAGGGATCGATCTGATCATCACCGGTGCAGACAGGATAGCAGCGAATGGTGATACGGCAAATAAAATCGGAACCTATAATCTGGCGGTGCTGGCGAAGGAACACCACATTCCGTTTTATATTGCAGCTCCATCTTCGACATTCGACAGATCGATAGAAACGGGAGCACAGATCCCGATCGAGGAACGCGGTGCAGAGGAAGTGATTCGAGGTTTCGGCAAACAAGTCGCTCCGGATGGTGCGGAGGTTTTTTCACCGGCTTTCGATGTGACGCCGGCCGAATTGATCACGGCGATCATCACCGAGCAAGGGATTGTACGACCGCCGTTTGCTCAATCACTGCTATCCTTGGTGGTGCAATGATCGTCGAAACCGAAGCGGTCGTTCTGCATGCGCTGAATTATAGCGATACGAGCAAGATCGTCACGCTCTACACACGGAAGTACGGCAAGATCAAGATCATCGCAAAAGGAGCCAGGAATCAAAAGAATAATAAGTTTGGTTCATCGCTCGAACCAATGACTCTTTCGTCTGTGGTTATGTATAAGAACGAAGGGAAAAATCTTCACCTGCTGTCCAAAAGTGAAATTGCAACGCCGTTGAACAGGCTGCAGGATGGTTCTGAGAAGATGTTTACAGGATTGGCATTGGTGGAATTGGTGAACATGGTGATGCATGACGAAGAGGAAAATGGGCCACTGTTCGACCTGTTGGTGGAAGCATTGACGACGGTTGATGCATCGGTAAAGAATAATGTGAACGTTTTTATTTCGTTTATGGTGCAATTGTTTCATCATTTCGGTTTTGGTTTGAATGTTGAATCGTGTAATTTATGCGGACGAAAAACAGGAGATGAAGACTTTCCATACGGTTTACTCCGGTTATCGGATGGGAAATTCACCTGTTCACACTGTTCCGAAGAACAGCAGCAGAGCGGCGTGAAGCTCTCCGCTGGTATCATGAAATCTCTTTACTATTTTCAACGGAATCCCATCGGGAAATCCGTTATGTTGTCGATGAACCCCGTCATGCGGACCGAACTGCTTACGGTGCTTCAGTCGTATCTGCAGTATCATATTGACAGCGTGAGAACCTTACGTTCGCTCTCGTTGTTACAGTCAATGGGAACATCATAGAAATTGAATCCATCAGAGGAGAATCATACAATGAAACGGTCAATTCTTGCAGCATTCTTTTTCATAACAATCGGCATTATTTTCGGTGCGGTGCTCGTATCGGACATGGACGGTGTCCATCTGGGTTTTGCACAACAGAAACAGATAAAGATCGGTTCGGATAAAATGCCGGCGAAAACAGATTTGAATCTTCAAGCTGCAAACGACGCATTCGTGAAGGTGTCGAAAGAAGCAACACCTGCTGTGGTGTACATCGCCGTCACGACAAAACCGGTGCAGCCGGACGGAAAGGAAGATGAGTTCTTCCGGTTCTTCCCCGATTTTCGATTCCGTCATCCCGAAGGACAAACGCAGGGTGCGGGATCCGGCGTGGTCGTCACGAAGGATGGATATATCATTACCAACAACCACGTTGTGGAAAATGCTGCGGATGACGGCATCGATGTAGTTCTGAACGATTCGCGCAGGTTCAAGGCGAAATTAATCGGTACCGATCCGCTGACTGATGTTGCGGTCATTAAGATCGATGAAAACGATCTGCCTGTCGCAATGGTGGGAAATTCGGATGAAGTGCAAGTCGGCCAATGGGCGTTGGCTATCGGCAATCCGCTGGGATTAAATTCTACGGTGACAGCAGGGATCATCAGCTATATGGGACGCGGCAATCTTCGGTTAATCGAAGATGCATACGGAGTGGAGAATTTTATTCAGACCGATGCAGCGGTAAATCCTGGGAACAGCGGCGGCGCTTTAGTGAATATCTACGGCGAAGTTATTGGAATCAATACGGCAATCGCCACCACCAATCAACGATATCAAGGTTATTCATTTGCCATCCCGATCAATCTGGCAAAGAGCGTAGCCACCGATTTGATTCTCCATGGCAAAGTTGAGCGAGGCTATATCGGTGTTTCCATTTCACAGGTTGATGAAACGCTTGCGAAAGCGAATGGACTGGAAAAACCGGAAGGTGTTTTTGTGCAAGAGGTGATCGGTGAAGCGGCTAAAGCTGCAGGTGTGAAAGAAGGAGATATTATTCTGACGATCGACGGGAAACCGATGAAAGCGCCGAATGAATTGCAGGCATACATCGCATCGAAACACCCCGGAGATAAAGTGACACTCGCCATCTGGCGCGATGAACGGAAACTGGAAAAAGTTATCACCCTGCGTCCGAGAAGTCAGAACAACAATGTGGCAGCCAATGAAAAGAATAACGACGATGAATCGTCTGACGTAGAAGAAACTTCGACACGGACGATGCAGTTTGACAAACTCGGTTTCGCTGTGAGAAAAGCGGATAGCCGTATCTTAAAGGATCGTGAGATTTCAAGCGGCCTCGTGATCACATCAGTAAAGGAGTTCGGTGAAGGTGCGAACCGGGGATTGCGTGAAGGTGATATCATTGTCGATGTCGATAAAAAGCCGGTGGGAACGGTGACGGAATTTGAAAAGATGGTGAAGTCCAAAAAAGCAGGGGATGCGTTACTGCTTCGGGTGAAAGGTTCTGATAACCGAATACGCTTTGTTGCGGTGATGATCCCGAAAGGATAGTCATTCGTTGTGAGTATAAAAAGGCCTCGTTGATCGAAAAATCAATGAGGTCTTTTTATTTTATTTTGTATATTCCTATAGGATATTGAACTCATTTTTGACGGCGGCACTATGAATTTTCCGTTTACGCAGGAACACACCATGCTGAGGGAGATGGCCCGTGATTTCACGGATGCCGAAATCCGTCCGATCGCTTCGAAAATTGACCATGAAGAAAAGATCCCTGAACAACTGTTGAAGAAGATCGCAGATGTGGGCTTGTTCGGGACGGCTATTCCGGAAGAGTACGGCGGAGGAGGATTCGGGAAGGTCGGATTTTGCATCGCGCAGGAAGAGGTCTCCCGTGTCTGTGGATCGACGGCGGCGACGATCGGCGCTCATCAATCAATTGGCGCGCAAGCGATTATGGTAGGAGGATCGGAAACATTGAAAAAGAAATACCTTCCGCGTCTTGCATCCGGTGAATTGCTCGCCGCATTTGCTTTGACGGAGGCAGATGCAGGTTCGGATTCGTTTAATCTTTCTACCCGGGCGGAGAAAAAAGGGGACAAGTGGCTGCTGACGGGAGAAAAAGTTTGGATCACAAACGGTGCGATTGCGGATGTCTATTCAGTCTTCGCGCGGACGGAAAAAGGGATCAGCGGTTTTGTGGTTGAAAAAGCATTCGGCGGCGTCACTGTAGGAAAAAATGAGAAAAAGCTCGGAATTAAAGGGAGTGTAACTAACACACTTGCATTCGACAATGTCGAAATCCCCGAAGAAAATATGATAGGTGTGGATGGACGTGGATTTCTTGTTGCGATGGAAACTCTGAATTCAGGTCGTCTGGGGCTAGGAGCCTGTTGCTTTGGTGCTGC
>JBAYJG010000252.1:0-4282 GCA_041665225.1 Bacteroidota bacterium | reverse complement strand
CATCGAACTGAACTTCGATTGGTGGCGCCGCTTCATTCCAAAAAAACTGATCGAACGGATCACCCAATGAAGATCGTCGATAAATACATCCTGAAGCAGTTCATCCTCACTATGATCTTCGGACTGATCACCTTCATGGCGATCTTCGTCATCATCGATCTGATGGAGAATCTCGATGATTTTTTAGATAACAACGTCGTCAATGCTGTTATCGTACAGTACTACATCGCCTTTCTGCCTGAAATCATTAAACTGATGACACCGGTTGCAGTGTTGCTCGCCAGTCTGTTCACAACCGGGAAACTTGCGACCAATAATGAATTGACCGCACTGAAAGCCGGCGGCATGAGCATCTATCGCTATATGTTCCCGCTGATTATCGTTGCGCTCATCGTCAGCATCGCATCGGTCTATTTTAACGGATGGATCGTTCCGTATGCCAATCAGCATAAGTTTTCTATCGAACGACAATACCTGCATAAGAATCTCGAATCGACGGCGCGGACCAATATTTACCTGCAGGACGGAAAGAAACGGATCGTCTATATCGCCTATTACGATGGAACGACCGGGACGGGAACGCGAACATCTATCCAGGAATTCAGCGATACCAGCCTGATCACCATAGCGCAACGGTGGGACGGACTGCAATTCTCCTGGGACTCCACTAAACAGAAATGGTCGATGTCGCTCGGTCAACACCGCATTGTGCATACAGGTGGGGAATCACTCATAAAATTCGATTCCTATACGTTCAACGATCTCACATTCTCTCCGAAGGATATTGTCAAGAAAGTGGAGAAACCGGAGGAAATGAATTACACGGAATTAGGCGAGTTCATCACGCGCCAACTCAGCAGCGGCAATGATACGGCTCGGTGGATGGTGGATTATTACAACAAAGTTGCGTTCCCGTTCGCCAGCGTTATCGTCGTCCTGTTCGGGATCCCGTTCTCATTCGGGAAACGGAAAGGCGGGATCGCATTACAAGTAGGAATTTCCGCTGCAGTCGTCTTTATCTATATGGTCTTCATGAAGATCAGCAATGTATTTGGATATAACGGAGACCTCAATCCATTGCTGACAGCGTGGCTGGCAAATATCATCTTCTTTACAGCGGGGATGGTGAATATTTTGAGAGTAAACAAGTAATCACATAATGAAAATTATCAAATTACTTGATTCCACAACTCTCGTTTGCTCCAATTTGATAATGTGATAATTCAAAATTCTACGCTTACTTTTACCTGCGACAACAATCTCTTCCCTTCAATTCCATCGACAGGTGTAACGTCTATAGAGGCAGTGACTTCTTTATTGTATTTGTTTGTTGAGTAGTACCCGTCAAATGCACTGATCACGTGATTGATCACAAGGGCGCTCACCGCAAAGCTTGCCGCATAATAATAATCATTCGCTTTTCCCCGTTCGGCGGCGTAACTTTTTATTTGATGATCGGCAGTAAAATTATTGAAGTAATCTCTTCCATCGGAGAGTGGAACACCATTAACGTCCATCGGATAGGTATCCCATCCAAACTTGAATTGATAATATTTCCCTATCAATTCATAATACTGTTGATCCTGGTAACGAGGAAGCATGTGTGAAAAACCAACCTTGTTTGGCCCGGAAGCACTTTCCCATGCATTGATCTCGGAGAAATCATGTGCACCTACTTTGTTTAGATCGATGGTCGCTGTAGGACCGTAATCTGCCGTGCCATGAGTGTTGATCCATTTTGCATACCGTTCCGCGCTCCAATGCGCTTCTGCATACCGTTCGAATTCATCCGTTTTCGTGTTACCGTTATGATCGCTGATCACCGCATAGACAATCAGCGCCACTTCCGCGCCGAAGAAGATCGCCGCTTTCGTGTA
This sequence comes from Bacteroidota bacterium, assembly GCA_041665225.1. GTDB lineage: Bacteria > Bacteroidota > Ignavibacteria > UBA10030 > UBA8401 > UBA8401. Next base: position 2,405 of record JBAYJG010000252.1, on the reverse strand, counting down.
CCGTTCCGTACGGTATTGACCCACGCCGGGCAGGAGAAGAGAATACAATCCATTCATGAACGGATTTTCTTTCGCCGGAGACTGCACAACGACCGATGCTTCGGCTGTCACGGTATCTTGCTGCACATGCAGTACATCCCAACGGAAATTTCCCGACAGTTTTTTTTCGCCTGCTACAGCCGAAAAACTGAATACAAACAAGAGCAATGCCAAAGATCTATAGCCCATCGAAATCCCTCACTAATCGTTTAATATCGTTGCTAAAATCAAATCCGAACAACACGCCGAAATAGAATCTCCACTCTTTTCCATAGTTTGCAGAAACACCGCGACGGTTATACGTGAATGCATCCAGTCCATAAGTGCCGTTCACAAAAATTCTGGTCGGATATGCATACCACGAAAATGCATCAAGGCGCAATTCAAATCCGACATCCCGTTTAAAGTCCTTAATATCCGGAAGACCGTTCCACGCATTTCCGAAATCTGCATGGAATTCTCCGTACAACCTGTCAAAATACAGCTGCAAAATCCTGAAGTCGATATTCTCCCAGATCGGGAAACGGTACGCCGCATTGAGTGTTACAATTTCGTTGCCGCTGATGGAATAGAATGGGTACCCTTTCATGCCGACCAATCCGCCGGCATAAAAATCAAAGAAGTCCGGAACTTCCCTGCCGAAAATCGTTCCGCCGCGAAGTGTGAATGACAACGTATGTTTCCACCACGGTAATTGAACGTGTTCGGTATACCGCAGCTCTGCCCGGCGGATAGTATATGGGATCAACTTCAATTTTATCCCCGTATCGGTCGCTTCAAATTCCGATGCACCGGTGGAATCTTCGGAGACAAAATCGGCGAACTCATTATCCAGATGCAGTTCAAACGAACGGCCGACCGGATTGATCTCACTGGTGCGGGACGGTACGATTCCCGAAAATGCATAATTCAGAGAAAGGTTCTTCCCTTTGAAATATGTTTCCGACGAAGCGGGAACAAGCATCGAACTGCTTTTCACTACGAATGAGCTGAGAGCGCTGCTGTATTGGCTGTAGGTGAATCCCAGCGTCAGCAAATCTGTCGGTCCGAACAGATGCTGTTTCAAGAATGCGTCGACTTCGAAAAGACTGTATGTTACATCTGCTGTCGTTTCTTCAAATTCTTCCACAATGGTCAATTTCTCATTTGTCCGCTTTCGCGAAACGCTGTAGAATTCCAATGAGAGCGTCGGATGCCAGCCGATCTGATGGAAGCCAATGATCCGGTCTCGATAATCGAAAATCAGGAAGAGATCCCGTTCCAAAATGTGATTGATTGCCGCACCGCCGAACATATCCAGTTTTTCAATGACATCGGACGACAGGAAATAAAATCCCGGCTTCAGAAAATCCAGTCCGCTGCTTTTCGTGTTGTAGTTGTCGATCCGCAGGAATGGAATGATCGAAAGGCTCGTATAAATATTTTTGTACTCTTTCTTCTCCTTCATCGGAAGATTCATGTCATCATACTTCCGTAGTGTATCAAAATTGAAGGCGTTGCGCGGCTCTGTAGAATCAATCTGTATTGTGGGAACTGGCTTTTCGTAATGATAGGCAGCGTTGGAAAAATCGCCGGGCTGCGGTTTGTCCAGCATCCGGAGTTTGAATCCGCCGGAAGTATATCCTGAATACAAAACGTTTCCTGCCGAATCGACCGCAGGCATGAACGCACCGCCGATCACATTGGTCAGCTGTGTGGTCGTCTTCGATGCAAAATCATATCGGTACAGATTGAAGACTCCTGTTTTGTCCGATGAATAAACAAGAGCGGAACCATCCTGTGTGTAGATTGGATCCCGCTCATCATCGCTGGTGGCGATGACCAGTTCGAATGCACCGCTGTCCACCAGAACACGGGCAATGTCCTGACCATCCCAAATAGAAAATGCAAAGATAATCGACCGTCCGTCCGGTGACCAGCGCGGCAAATACGCTTGTTCGCCATTTCGAAACGGTGTCAGCTGCCGAAAATCTTTCCCAACGCTATCCACAGTTCCAATGTTCACTGAGCCGTCATGCTGAAATGCAAATGCGAAATGCGAACCATCCGGCGAGACCGAGGCACTGATCGCACGCAAGCCGAATGTCAACCGTGTCTCTTTCTCTTCCTGAAGATCATATGAATAGATATCGGAAAGTTCTGATCCGCCGATGTTGTCATGGGAATGCTTTGTGTAATAGATCTTCCTACCGTCCGGGGACCAGGAGAGCGCTGAACGAACACCGGAGACGATCTGTCTCTCTTCTCCCGTTGTCAGATCTCCGAGATACACATCGGACAGACCGAGATAATCACCTTCTTTATTGGATGTATACACGAATCGATTTCCGCTCGGGAAAAATGACGGATTAAGATTGCCGAAGCCT
>JBAYJG010000251.1:0-4287 GCA_041665225.1 Bacteroidota bacterium | reverse complement strand
TTGGGTAAGATAAACGACAGGCCTGGCATCAGATTGAAGCGAATAAAAACCTGTTCCACCGCCGGACGATCCAAGGGATATCTGGTTTAATGTTTTGTGATTTGTCACATCCTGACCGTTATCTGGGTAATATTTCCATCCCCAATACATTGTTGAACCGTTGCCATAAAGCTGAATTGTTTGAAAATGCAGAAGAGTCGTCCCGCTAACGGTTTCCAACCATGCGACCATATAACACGGCTTGCTACCGTTATATAAAAGAAGGTTGCTGATGGTTGGATTTGATGCCGCTCCATCCTGGACATTCAGGCGAATATCATTAATCCACGTTGTTCCACCGTCATTGGAAAATGAAATATAAACGTTTCCCATTGATTCGTACACCATTACCCATGAGTTGTTGTTACTTGATGATAGAGCTCTCCGTTGGTTTTTGGTGTCGGCAAGATCCGGCCGGCCGGTGCGGAGATGACCTTTATACTGCGCTGTTACGATAGCGTTTGAAGCGTTAAATTTCACAGGAGTTTCTGTCGATGTTTGTGAATAAACGGTGGCATTCGCGGAAACCCAATTATAGAAATTTGCCGGAGTCGTACCGAATGTTTTTGTCGCATCGGTCTTTACGCGGTAGTGGGCATTGTTGGGATTCAATTGATCATAAATTACGTTTTGCATAACGCCGGCGACTGTGCTTCCATCGTTCCCAATACCGAGATTCGTCCCGGAATTATAGTTGTCCCAATTACCCGGCTGTGTGCCGCTTACTACGCGCCATGGATCTTTAAATTGCATCGGTATATTATTTTGCAAAATACCGTCAAAACTTAATTTAATTGTTGCAGGCTGAAGCTCGTGATACCAAGCGGTGTTTGTTTTTGTACCCGTTGCTTGTTCTGTTAATGTAAGTTTTGAGTTGGCAGTTGAAATATTCCAATTTTGATGTTTTATTTTATACGATGTTTGGTATGTCAAGTTTTCACCATTATTCCCATATAATGTTGTGTAATTAATGTTTTCACTTTGCGGAACGACAACTGAATTACCTGCACTTACTGTCGCAATATCAATTCCACTTTTTGAAGCCTTCAGAGTCGATCCATCAATTCTTGATTCGGTCCCTGTTAAGAAATGAACTTTATTGTCCAAAGTAATAACAACACCAGGCACATATGTAATACTACACGTTGTATATTCGGGCATATTGAAAGAATATTGTTTTTCAGGTTTATTCACTGTGCCGCCAAGAACTGAATTCGAATATGCATATTGCTGCGATCCGATTGACGCCGTTGGATTCAAATTAAAATTAATTGTTTCATTTCTGTAAAATGTAAAATCATTTTGTGCCGAAGTTATTGACTGCGCTAACCCACCATAACTTAGTGAACCGGTTACCGTTCCAATGCTTTGATCGAATGTTGAATTAACCGAAACACGAATGTTGTGTTTATAACGATATTGCACATGGAGAGAACAAGCCCCGAGATAGGCATATTTGGTTTCATCGTTTTGTTTAAAAGTAAAGTATATATTTTTTTGATTAACACCACTATCATCAAGCCAATTCGATATTGTGGTAAACGCTGATCCTGTCACCTCTAGTTCATTATTATCTGCAGTCGTTTTTTGTGCTATCAAAGTCATTGAAGATGAGCTATTGAATGCTTGTCCATAGTCGGAATACCCTGTTGTCCCGGCATAAATATCTACTTTACCTCCTGATAAATTTGTTACATTTAGTTTTATAAATACTTTGACTATTTCGACAGCATCAGGAGTGGGAGAAGGTTCTATTGGCATTGTAAAATATCCATTATCCACGCCTGTATGTATTCGAATCGGGTAGCTTCCAGTGGATCCTATTGTCCCACCTGCGTTGGTATAGTAGGCTGATCCGTCGGAATAAACCCCATTGAAATATGGGATGGGTGAAGTGACCTCTTCTATTAGCTGCGCTTGTAAAAATGTTACACAGAAAAGGGAAATTACAGACATAAGAATCTTTTTCATCGTAGAATCCTCTTTTGATTAAATGTGAAAAGATTCCTACCTTCCATAAGCAAACAAATGGAAAGCAGGGTTGCATGAGAGTGTGACTATTGTTTTTTATTGTTTGCATTGTGCATTCCGATGGTTACAGCCATCGGAATGTTTTTTTGCCCTCCCTTCCTGTTTAATTGTGTTTACCAATAACTACGATACCAGATCCTACACCATTTCTAAGGCTTCCAATCATCATCCAATTACTCTTTTTGACAGCAAATTGGAGTGTAAGAAGATTGTTAATGTTTGCGTTGAATTTGTACCATGAGTTCCCGTTGTAATGATAAAATTCGCTATTGAGTGAACTTGGCACATAAAGATCATTGTCATCTGTACCTCTAATTAATATTGCAGGATAATCGAACGGGAATTCAAAACTTCGTTCTGCGTTGAATGGTGACATAGATTCAATATCATATACTTTCCAACTTCCCCATCCGCCAAGTATCCACAATTTTGAATTTTTTGATGCTCGAAAAACTGACTTCATTCCTCCCAAAAAGTTTGGGCTATTCTCGTTTGAAGAATTTAAAACGTATTTGTTGAATATGTTCAGTTGGGTAGAGTTGCCGAATAAGAATACACTTTCCAATCCTTCATCTCCTCCGTGACCTTCTCCCACTGCATATACAGCATTTTCATCTCCCCACACATCGGTCAGCGGCGGGTTGATTATACCGGTGTTTATTTTAGTGAATGTTTGTCCGTTGTAATGTGTGGCACGCCCCTGGCTCGCAACGAAGTATATATCACTTGGTGAACGCGCCCAGAAGTTCGGCGACACAACCGCTTCATTCACATAGTTTGAAGTCCATTTTGTCCCATTCCACCATGCAACAGAATTATCCTGCCTGGCAACAACAAAAATAAGAGAATCGTCGAATACTTTGACTGCACCAAGTTCTTCCGGCGATGGGCCTGTATTGTTATAGCCATACATCGGTATACTCATCAGTGTCCAATTTTCTCCGTCCCAATGCGCAAGGTTCTTGTTATACAGAATTGTGCCATCGGTATCTTTTTCTGTAAATATTCCTGCAACCCAAATATTGTTCTCGTTTACGATATCTACTCCGTTAGCGAAGGAGAAGAGAGAGCCGAGCGTATCAACTCTTGTTACCACAAAATTATGGCTGGTGGTATCCTGCGGCTGCTCTGTTACCGGAGGTTTTGTCGGCTCGTCTTTGCAGTCAACAGCCGTAAAGAGAATAACGGATAGTAACGCGGCCAATATTTTTCTTGTCATAAAATCCTTTGAATGTAATACCATCATTGTTTTTTTGTATGAAAAACCATTATCTGAATACAGGGATATTTAGCATGCTAAGAAGAGCTATCAAACAATCACCCCTATACATATTTATACTGGAAAAAACGTGAAATCGGACCACCCCTAAAAATTTTTTTTCAATTTTTTTTGTGTGAAATAAAACCGGCGAAATTTTACGAAATTCCGCAATTTTGCGGTTGCTGTATGAGGGAAGATGCGCGTTTTTTTAAAACAGTTTTAAAAAAGATTTTGCGCAAACGGAAACCGGCGATTTTGGAATGATTTGATGGGAAATTTGGCCGGTTCCTGCTCGTTCCCGAACAGAAAAATTGTATGATTTCTAATTTTTTTTTACAACGAATGTCTATATCTTCTTGGCATTTTCAGTGATGCCATGATTGTTCATCATGGCATCACTATAATTAAACTAAAACTCTTCATACATTGCATCATGAACCAGAGAGCGTTCCTTTCGATACTGCAGATATTCCTAGTTCCGTTAACGGTCAAGACGGCGATGTACTGGGGGATTTTTCGGTGGAAGAAATACACTGTGTCGGTTTTAACCTGCTTCCTTGTTGCCGGATCACCGTTGATTCAATTCGGTTTTATCGGTATGCCCGTATTCATCGGATGGATCATCGGCGTCGGTATCGGAGTGTACGTGCTCACAAAATATTCGGCTGTCGAACTGTTCCCGGCGGGAATCGCTTCGGTGATCGGCGTGGAGATTTTTTTTGCATGTGCGGAACGATTCGTAATCGCGCCATTATTGTATTGAACGGTGTCGATGTAAAACAGGACGGCACAAATCAGATTTCTCGCCCCGATTGAAAGACATCGGGACTCGAAATGGGTTTAAAGGTCAAAAAGTGTTGCTAAAATAGCTGTAAGTTGTTCTTTGACACAGTGCTGGTGGATATAAACTACACAGTGTTGTAGAATCAAAGCCGAATAAACTCTTTTTAACAGAA
>JBAYJG010000250.1:0-4301 GCA_041665225.1 Bacteroidota bacterium | reverse complement strand
TATCAGCAATAAGGATCTCGAAAAGATCGTCTATTATGAATCCTATGTTGTGACTAATCCCGGCACAACAGGATTGCAGCAGAAAGATCTGATCACCGAAGATCAGTATTTCGAAATTCTCTCATCGCTTCCGGAAAAGAATCAGGAACTGGAAGATGATGATCCGAAGAAATTCGTTGCGAAAATCGGCGGCGAAGCGATTAAAGATCTGTTGAAACGTGTCGATGTTGAAGTTCTTTCTGCGGAACTCCGTGCGCAGCTGCGTGTCGAAACATCCCAGCAGAAAAAACAGGACCATTTGAAACGCCTCCGGGTGATCGAAGCTTTCCGCGAACGCGAAGGCGGTCCAGCAAACAAGCCGGATTGGATGGTGCTCGATGTTATTCCGATTATTCCTCCGGAACTGCGCCCGTTGGTGCCCCTCGAAGGCGGACGGTTCGCAACATCCGATTTGAATGACTTGTATCGCCGAGTGATCATCCGAAACAACCGTTTGAAACGTTTGATCGATATCAAAGCGCCGGAAGTTATTCTGCGGAATGAAAAGAGAATGCTTCAGGAAGCGGTCGATTCGTTGTTCGATAACTCACGCCGCAACAATGCGGTACGAAGCGACAACAACCGTGCATTGAAATCCCTTTCCGATATGCTGAAAGGAAAACAAGGCCGGTTCCGTCAAAACTTGCTCGGAAAACGTGTTGACTATTCTGGTCGTTCCGTGATTGTGGTTGGTCCGGAATTGCAGTTGCATCAGGCGGGTCTTCCCAAAGACATGGCAGTTGAATTGTTCAAGCCGTTTATCATTCGCAAATTGATCGAACGCGGTTTCTCAAAAACTGTAAAGAGCGCTAAGAAGATGGTGGAAAAGAAAGGCCCGGAGATCTGGGAAATTCTCGAGAACATCATCGACGGACACCCGATTTTACTGAACCGCGCTCCTACACTGCATAGACTTGGCATCCAGGCGTTTCAGCCGGTGCTTGTAGAAGGTAAAGCGCTTCGCATACACCCGATGGTGTGTACGGCGTTCAATGCGGACTTTGACGGCGATCAGATGGCAGTGCATATTCCGTTATCGTTTGATGCACAGTTGGAAGCACGCATATTGATGTTGTCTTCGCATAACATCCTATCACCTGCATCCGGTGCTCCGGTCATTACACCGACGCAAGATCAGGTGCTCGGGTGTTACTATTTGACGAAGTCCCGCACCGGTGCCAAAGGCGAAGGCACGATATTTTATTCGGACAAAGAAGTGATCATCGCTTACAACGAAAGCAAATTGGATCTTCATGCCCGCATTAAAGTCCGGTATGAAAATAAGATGATCGAAACAACAACAGGACGTGTCATCTTCAACCAGATCGTTCCTGAGGAATTGGGATTCATCAATGAGTTGCTGAGCAAAAAGCGTTTAGTGCAGATCATTGCACAAGCGTTCCGCAAGAGCGGCAATCAGCGTACTGCGCGATTCCTTGATGACATGAAGACACTCGGATTCACATACGCAATGCGCGGCGGTCTTTCTGTTAACATTGCCGATGTTGCTATCCCGAAGGAAAAAGAAGAACTCATCAACAAAGCACAAAAAGAAGTTGACTCTGTCGAGAAGCAATATCAAAACGGTTTCATCACGAACGGCGAACGATACAATAAGGTTATCGATATTTGGACCCGTACCACGAGCCGCGTTGCCGAACGTCTCTTTGACTCACTTCAGAATTCAAAAGAAGGTTTCAACTCAATCTATATGATGATCGACTCGGGCGCCCGCGGTTCGAAAGAACAGGTGCGTCAATTGGCCGGTATGCGCGGATTGATGGCGAAACCGCAGAAATCGCTTTCTGGTGCGACAGGAGAATTGATTGAAAACCCGATTATCGCAAACTTCCGCGAAGGATTGTCGATTCTGGAATATTTCATTTCTACACACGGTGCACGTAAAGGTCTGGCAGATACGGCGTTGAAAACCGCTGATGCCGGTTACCTGACACGCCGTCTTGTGGACGTGGCGCAGGATGCTATTATCTCTGATGTGGATTGTGGTACCTTCCGTGGTGTATTGACCGGTGCACTAAAAGAAGGAGAAGATGTGAAGGAACCGTTGTCCGAGCGTATCGTCGGACGCGTGTCGGTGCATGATGTCCGCGATCCGATGAGCAATAAGATACTCGTCAAAACAGGCGAGATTATTGATGAAGATGTCGCACAGGCGATCTCTGAGACAGCGATTGAACAAGTCGAAATCCGTTCCGTATTGACCTGCGAAGCAAAACGCGGCGTCTGCGCAAAATGTTATGGACGCAATTTGACGACTGGAAATCTTGTCGAAGTTGGTGAAACAGTCGGAGTTATTGCTGCACAATCCATCGGTGAACCGGGTACGCAGCTGACGCTTCGTACATTCCACACCGGTGGTACGGCAAGTTTGATTGCAAACCAATCGCATATCGTTTCGAAATTCGACGGTTTTGTAAAATTTGACAGTGTGAAGGCTATTAAAATTGCAACGGAAGAAGGGGAAAAAATCCTTTCTCTCGGCCGCAGCGGTGCAATTCAAGTAATCAACAGCGACAACGCAGTTCTTACAAAATACGATGTACCGTACGGCGCAATCCTTCAACTAGGTGATGGTGCGGCAGTGCGAAAAGGACAACTGCTTTATGAGTGGGATCCGTACAACGCAACGATCATTTCCGAATATGCCGGTCAGATCAAGTACATGGATCTGAAAGAAAACATTACGTATCGCGATGAGCCGGATGAACAAACCGGTCACATCCAGAAGGTTGTCATTGATTCGCGGGATAAAAATCTGAGCCCGTCCATTATGGTGACGGACAAGAGTGGAAAGAAGATTGCGAGCTACATCATCCCGACGAGAGCGCATATTCTTGTAGATAATGAAGACAATATCTCTGCAGGCACAGTGCTTGTAAAGATTCCGCGCGATATCGGTAAGACTCGCGATATCACCGGCGGTCTGCCGCGCGTGACGGAATTGTTTGAAGCACGGTCACCTGGTGAACCGGCGGTCGTCAGCGAGATCGACGGCGTCGTTTCGTTCGGTGCACAGAAACGCGGGAACCGCGAAGTGATCGTGACAAGCCACGATGGAAAAGAGCGCAAAGTGTATATGATCGCGCTCGGCAAGCATGTGCTTGTGCAGGAAAATGATTTCATCCGAAGCGGCGAACGTCTCTGCGACGGCGCGATCGACCCTCATGATATCCTCCGCATTAAAGGTACCAGCGCAGTACAGGAATATCTGGTAAACGAGATCCAGGAAGTGTATCGTATGCAGGGTGTGAAAATCAATGATAAACATATCGAGATCATTGTTCGTCAGATGATGCAAAAGGTCCGCGTTACGGATCCGGGCGACACGAAGTTCCTTGAAGGTGATTACATTGACAAGGTGAAGTTCGAAGAAGAGAATCGCGGTCTTGAAGGAATGGTTTTCGTCGAGAACAAAGGCGATTCGAAAATAAAGAACAACACGCTCAGTGAGAAGAAAAAAGTGAAAGAGATGAACGTTGAGCTCAAGAAAAAAGAGAAGAAGGTCATCGAATCCCGTGATGCAGAACCGGCACTTTCTGAACCAATCCTTCTCGGCATCACAACTGCATCGTTGTCTACCGACAGCTTTATCTCTGCTGCGTCATTCCAGGAAACAACCAAAGTACTGACGGATGCAGCGATCGAAGGGAAAGTGGATCACCTGCTTGGGCTGAAAGAAAACGTCATCATGGGTCATCTTATTCCCGCAGGTACAGGGTTGAAGAAATTCCGTGAAGTTCTTGTGACTTCGCAGAAGCCGACTCGTGTCATCGAGAAACCGGCAGCTGTTGAAGAACCGACTGATGAAATGAAAGAAGAGGAAGTTGTCCTTGTGAAAAAGGCACGCAAAAAACCGAAGGTTTCAGCATAAGAATATTCGGGGAAGAAATAAAAAATTCTTCCCCGAATGATTGACAAAAAAGAAATATTTCCCTATATTTAAAGACTAAAAAAGACATTACTAAAACCACATTTTTGGAGTACGTAGTTTGCCTACGATTAATCAATTAGTAAGACTCGGTCGTGAAAACCTGGCTGTCAAAAGCAAGTCTCCGGCGCTTGAAGGCAATCCGCAAAAGCGCGGCGTATGCACTAGGGTGTATACCACAACGCCGAAGAAACCGAACTCAGCACTTCGTAAAGTTGCTCGTGTGCGTTTAACGAACCACATTGAGGTAACCGCTTACATCCCCGGTGAAGGTCATAATTTACAAGAGCACTCTATTGTAATGATCCGCGGC
>JBAYJG010000249.1:0-4415 GCA_041665225.1 Bacteroidota bacterium | reverse complement strand
AGAGCGATCAACGCTCCGGCGAAAAGAATACTACACCCTATCGTAAACAAACCATCCACAATGCTGCCTCTAGTGTGTCAGGATGAGCGGTGACTTCAGTGAGAAGGCGCTCTGATGATACAAACTATAAATAAAATGCCAAATATAAATAGAAAACTAAAACAACAATGGAAAATGTGACGTAGATCTGTATCTGACTCGATTGAAGCCACTTGAACTGACTGGTGAACCATGCCATGCCATCGGTCGTCGGCCGTACTATTTTATAGAGTATGAAATCTTGAACATTTGTCCTGAACCATCCCGGCAACGGAAACATAGTTTCCGAACTGCTGACCTCATTTTCAGCGATCAGTGCTTTTCCAGCAATGTTCACGATTGTATCAGAAAACGATGTTCCGGAATATTGCATCCGTGCAGACTGTGCAGAATAACCGCATCCCCACGGAAGACTAATGCGCGTGGAATGCTGGACGGCGAGTGAATTCTTCCAAACGACTAATACTGCGATAATCACCAGTACCGCAGCGGCGATTAGCCCCACAGTGTGCATTGTGCCAACGGTGGTTTCCAAGGAGAGGACTTTTTCAGCCGGGAAAAGTCCGGTGAAAATAGTGACACACATACCGATGATCCATTCGGGAAATATGCCGAGAAGAAGAATGAGCATCGACAGCAATAGGAACGAAATGAATTCCGGAGTAGTTGTTTGTACCGGGCCTGTGACAGTTGATTTCTCTCTGCCGAGAAACACCATTGAAAAATTTTTGGAGAATGCGACGACAGCCAATCCGCCGACAAACGCAAGCGTAACCGCCGCGATGAGCATAAAGAAAGGGAAATATCCTTGCAACACATTAGCCGCTTCAAAGAAACTGCTGAAGATGAGGAACTCGGAAGCAAAACCGTTGAGCGGCGGAAGTCCGGAGATTGCAAGCGATGCGAGCAACACGATACCGCCGAAGGCCGGCGAGGATTTCATTAATCCCCCCATCTGTTCGATATTTCGGTGTTGATAATATCGTTGAATCGTTCCAGCACTCATAAACAATAACGATTTAAAAACAAAATGATTGAGTGTTTGAAACAGTGTCCCGGATAATCCAAGAAAAATGACGAACGGTTGTTGAAATGCTATTCCAAACATTAACACGGAAAGCGACAATCCGATGATCCCGATATTTTCAACGGAGGAATAGGCAAGCATCCGTTTCAAATCTTTTTGGGTCAATGCATTCCAAATTCCCATCACGGCTGTCCCGCCCGAAATGGCGAGCAAAGTGGAGGCATAAAAATGATCGATCGGTTGAATCCACAGTATCAACCGGATGAGCCCGTAAATGCCCATCTTCGGCATGATTGCTGACAACGCCGCTGAAATATGCGTCGGTGCAACGGGATAGGCTTCCGGTTTCCAGAAATGAAGCGGCATAAATCCTGCCTTCATGCCAAAGCCGATGAACCCTGTCCAAAAAACCGATGAAATCAATTCTGGCAGGGAAGAAGGGATGGAAAATTTGTTGAATTCCCAGCTACCGGTCTGCCAATGCAGCAGCATAAACATGATATAGAGAAAGAGTGTTCCGACGTGAGTTGCGACGAAGAAGATTAAACTTCCTTGCTGCACATCTTTCGTTTCTCGTTCCAACATGATTGCGAGATAGCCGGAAAGCGCCATGACCTCCCACGCTACCAGGAAGAGGAATGCATGTGCTGCGACAACAACCAGTTGCATAGAGAAAAATAACAATACCGTTGCAATGATCGTTGGCTTTAATGATCGGTGATACGCATACGGTGTCAATTCTCCAATGCCGTTGATTGACACGATAATACCGCCGATCTGGATGATTCCGAGAAAGAACAGTGATAGCGCATCAAAATGGAGTGCGATCGATCCGAGTTCTGGATGAAGATACAACGGAGTGTCGAATGGCATAACGGAGGAAAATGCTTGGACCGTAAAGATGAGTCCGCTTACCATTGCTGCAATAATCGCTCCATGGATCGCACGATTAAGAAGCAGTTGATTGCGGAGCGCCGCAACAGCAGCAAGGGAGAAGAGAAGGAGCAATCCGTCAATAAGAAAAAACACGATCATCGTTTTTGCTGTTCCTCAAACATAGCAATGACGGAAACGAGTTCTGCATACGGGGCGCGTTGTTCCAACGCCTGCCGGATCTCTTTCTTTGTGAGAAGAAAACTAACATGGGCGAGCAGGCTTAAATGCTGCTTGATCGTCTGCGAGATAATCAGGATCAGTGTATGCACCGGTTTTCCATCCAACGAATTGAGCGCCAGCGGTTTCGCCGGGAAGAAAAAATGCACCAGCGGCTTGTCGCGTCCGATCACCAATGGGATTCTTGGATGCGGCAAACTAATCCCGTTACCGATAGCGGTGGACATGAGTTGTTCCCGGCTCTTCAGTAATTGAACGACAACATCTTTGTCCACCGATGCATCGAACAGTGCAAGGTTCGTCATTTGTTCGATATACTGCGATTCTGAAAAATCACAGTTGTAGAAAATAGATCGCTCATCCAGCAGCGGCAGCAGACTTTTGATCTGGTACTCAACGAAATGGCGGCTGCCGGAGATGTTCAGCGGCATGTTTCTGCTCAGCGCCCATTCGATCACTTTGTCCTTGTTGAAGACGACTCTATCCTGGATCACTTGGTGAGGGATCTCTTTGGCTTTCACCAGATTATTGATTTCTTTTTCTGATAAAACCAGAAACTCAGCGACATCCTTAATTTTTAGGTCCACCGTTTTTTTGCCCTTTCACTCCTAATTGAGATAACCTTTGTTGTGTCACGTTTATCTGTTCCTGCAGTTCCGATTTCGCTTTTTGAAGCATCTTGATCTTCACATTGATTTCATTTAAATGCTTGTCCAGATACACCAGGGTTTTTTCTTTTGCTTCGAGCGGTTTCTTCAAAGTGAAATACAAACCAATGACATCTTTTATTTCGTCCAGTGTCAAGCCGACATGTTTCAGATTCCGGATACGAGTAATGATGGCGAGCGTATCTTCTTCGTAATAGCGATATCCAGTGGTGCTGACCTCGGAAGGAGTGATCAATCCGAGCTGTTCGTAATACCGCAGTGTACGTGGAGTGACGCCAGCCTGTTTTGCAATTTCGCCGATTTTATACAATACCAACCTTTACGTTAACGATAAGGTTAAGGTAAAAAAAAATGAAGCTAAATTCAATGATGTCAGGCACTGACGGGTCCGATTTTGCATGAATTGTCAGTGCAAATCATCTTTTTTCCTTCTACATTGTCCCACAAGAAAATGGCGGACGAAAAACGAATATGTAAAAATTGCAGTGCAGAACTGTTTGGAGAGTTCTGCTCTTCCTGCGGACAGCGGGATAAGGATATTCATGTTCCCGTGAAGGAACTGGCATCGGAATTCATCGACGTGCTGCCGGCATTCGATCGCAGGTTGATCCGCAGTCTGAAACCGCTGTTGTTCGCTCCCGGGTTTCTGACAATGGAATACCTTTCTGGAAAACGGAAACAGTATATATCTCCCTTCAAACTGTACTTCGTCATCAGTTTTGTTTTTTTCCTGTTAAGTTCTTTGATGGATGAAGCGAATGAGCGGAAACAGGCGGTCATTGATGGCGTGCAGGAGACACAGGCTAAGAGGGAGAAGGGTGACAGCACTTTTGTTTCGGTTTCGGCACCGTCCGGATTAACGTTTACCGTGAAAGATTCAACGAAGGCGGGAGATGTGTTTGGGCCGAAGATGATTTCGGCGTTGCGGAAAGTAAAAGAAAATCCTTCGCTTATGTTCGACAAAATTAGGGAACATCGTCCAAAAATAATTTTTTTGTTGATGCCGGTTTTTGCATTGCTCTTGAAATTGCTCTATATCCGGTCAAAAACACTGTATATCAAACATTTGGTGTTTTCCTTCTATTTTCATTCAGTTATTTTTTCCATGTTACTGCTGATTGACCTGTTCGAAATGACTGGACTGCCAATGCTCGATTATCTGGCAATCCCGTTATATTTTGGGATCCCGGTAAATTTGTATTATGGATTAAAGCGAGTCTATGGACAATCCGGCTGGAAGACTTTCGTAAAACTGTTTTTGCTTTCTATCTCCTATGGCGTAGCATTTCTGATAACGGTAGTTGCTGCTGCGTTCATCATTATTTATTTATTTTTCACCTAAGAAAATTTATGAATAAACTTAACCAGTTGAAAAAGAAAAAAGAAGAAGCGCTGCTTGGCGGCGGACAAGCGCGTATTGACGATCAACACAAAAAAGGGAAATTGACTGCGCGAGAACGGATCGATCTACTGATCGATGACGGCACGTTTGAAGAGATCGGTATGTTAGTAACCCACCGGTCGTCGGCATTCGGTTTGGAGAAACAGAAATTCTTGGGCGACGGTGT
>JBAYJG010000248.1:0-4425 GCA_041665225.1 Bacteroidota bacterium | reverse complement strand
TGTAAGCGTTCTAGGAAATTTGGAATAATAATCGACCGGTTCGAGCGTTTCTTCGTCGCGATACAGACCGACGTGGCCCACTCTCGCTTCCGGCAACACGTTCATAAAACCTTCCACCATCCCGAGTCCCGCACGTAGGATCGGAACTATCACGATATCATCCTTCAATTTGTGCCCGGTCGTTTTTTCGAGCGGCGTTTCCAAGGAGTATTCCGACAAAGAAAAGGTGTGCGTCACTTCGAATGCCATCATGCCCGCAATACGATTGATCACTGCACGGAATTGATGGTTTGGCGTCTGTTTGTCGCGGAGGATCGAAACATCCCTTTTCACTAATGGATGATCGATAACGGTGAGTGTGCTCATGGGTACTCCGATTGGTGATCTATTTTCTTTTTTTCTTAAAGACCAGTGTCAGCGGAACTCCGACGAAACCATAGTGATGCCGGATCCTGTTTCGTAAAAATCCTTTGTACGCTTCAGAAACCATCTCCGGTTCATTCGCAAAGAAAGCAAAAACCGGCGGGGAGGTTTTTACCTGCGTCACATAATTCAATTTGATATCCCTGCCGGTTTTGTTGGAGGGCGGATAACGCTTGATATCCGCCAGCAAGGCATCGTTCAGCGAACTGGTAGGGATACGCATGGCACGGTTCGTATGGACCTGTTTCGCGAGATCAAGCAGTTTAACAATACGCTGTTTTGTTTTAGCAGAGATAAAAAGCGCAGGGATATAATCGTATTGCCGTAATTTTAGCCGCAATGCTTTTTCATAGTTCAGTATGGAATTCGTATCCTTCTCCTCTACCGCATCCCACTTATTCACTCCGAGGACAACTCCTATGTTCTTCTCTGCTGCGGTTTGAACGATGCGAAAATCTTGTTTCTCCAGTGGAATGCTCGCATCAAAAAGAATGACAGCAAGATTGCACCGGTCGATCGCCTTCAGCGTCCGTAGCGTCGAATAGAAATCGACATTTTCCCTGATCTTGCTTTTTCTCATCAAGCCGGCTGTATCAACGAGCAAGATTTCTTCACCGTTGTGCATATAGACGGAATCAATCGGATCACGGGTGGTGCCGGCTACCGGTGTGACAATAGAGCGTTCCTTACCGATGAGAGCATTGACCAGCGACGATTTCCCGACGTTCGGTTTTCCGATGATGGCGATCCGCATCTGCGAATCTTCTTTTTTATCTTCCAGATTAATCGAAAAATCTTTTGTGAGTACATCCAGGAAGTCGCCGATCTTCCTTCCGCCCAACGCGCCGATAGTGTACACTTCGCCAAGTCCGAGAGTGTGGAACTGTGCAGAATTCGATTCCTCTCTCCCCGAATCCACTTTGTTCACTACCAAGTGGACTTTTTTATTCACTTTGCGGAGGATATTGGAGAGTTCTTTGTCTAAATGCGATAATCCCTCTTTTCCATCAACGACAAAGACAATCTTATCAGCTTCCTCGATAGCGATCTGCGTTTGTTCGCGAATAGCTTTTTCAAACACTTCATCAGAATCCGGTACAAAACCACCGGTATCAATGATTGTGAACGGTTTCCCAGTCCATTCCGCTTCGGCATAATGCCGGTCACGTGTGATGCCGGGAGCATCATCAACGATGGCAGTCTGCATTCCGATCAGGCGGTTAAAAAAAGTGGATTTACCGACGTTGGGGCGTCCAACGATTGCAACGATTGGTTTCGACATTTTTGCTTTCTATTTCAAGCAAAATACGAAATATAAAGGAGAAAAAAAATTCCGTGGAAATTCTGAGGAAGAGAATCGCTGCTACAGGTGCTGTTTTAGGGATAAAAGAATAAAAACAGTTTTACCAGAATTTGATCAGAAGCAGTGTCCTGCTATTAACTTACTTTAAAGCGGTCTGTTTGGAAAGAAATTCTGTAACGATCGCGGACATTTGCTCGAATTCGATCAGAAACGCATCATGTCCGTAGGGTGAAGAGATCTCACGGTATGTTGAATTCGGCAGCATGGATGCAATTTTCTGTTGCTCCGTTGCTGGGTACAAGATATCCGTATCGATTCCGATCGTCAGTGCCGGTATCGTGACCGTCCCGAGCACTTCCTGCAATGTGCCTCTGCCCGATGTGACATCATGCAAGTCCATCGCTTTCGTGATGTAGATGTACGTGTTGGCATCAAAACGATTGACCAGTTTTGTCCCCTGATATCGCAGATAACTTTCAATTTGGAACAGGTTCGTCTTGTCGAATCGATATGTTGCTTCACTCCCGTTCTTTTTTTGCCGTTCACGAGCAAATCGTAGCGTAAATTCTTCCCCACTGCGGTAGGACATCATCGCAATCTGCCGTGCAAGCGAAAATCCCTTTTCCGGCTGTCCCGATTCATAATAATTCCCATCTTTCCAGTCGGGATCATTCGTGATAGCCTGGCGTGCAAGATCGTTCAGACCGATCGCCCAGGCTGAATGTTGAGCAGATGTTCCAATGGGGATAATGGAATCCATCATTCCCGGATACAACAGCGCCCATTCAAGCACCTGCATGCCGCCGAGCGAACCGCCGATGATTGTCTTCAAGCGCTGCACTCCAAGATATGTAACGAGCGCTTTTTGCACACGCACCATATCACGGACGGTCATTTGCGGGAAGAGCATGCCGTACGGTTTTCCTGTGGATGGATTTTCCGAACTCGGTCCGGTCGTTCCATAGCAACCGCCGAGAAAATTCGAACTGATAACAAAATATTTAGACGTGTCGAGCGGTTTCCCAATTCCAATGAATGAGTCCCACCACCCTGCCGACTTCGGATCATCCGATGTACGGCCGGCCGCATGCGCGCTGCCTGTCAACGCATGGCACACAAGAATTGCATTGTCACCGGCTTCGTTCAATTCACCGTATGTTTCGTACGCAACGGTGATGGGTGCGAACTCCGCTCCGCAATCCATTTTCAACGGATTCGTTTCATCGAACAACAGAACGCGCTTTGTCTCAACGCTATTTTTTGTTATGATTTCCATAGGTATTCATCTTACATCAGCGTCCCTCCCATGTGCAGGGAGGAACAGCCGATGAAGAGATTATTTGTTATGCCGGTACTTTCTCTGTCTGTCTTACTGCGCGTAGTGCTTCATCAAAATCTTCGATGATATCTTCAATGTGCTCGATGCCGACAGAAACACGCACCAGATCCGGCGTTACACCGGAGAGCAGTTGCTCTTCCTGGTTCAACTGTTCGTGCGTGGTGGATGCCGGATGGATCACCAGCGTTTTTGCATCGCCGACATTTGCCAGCAGGCTGGACAGCTTCACATTATTAATGAACTTCTTTCCAGCTTCCGCTCCACCCTTAATACCGAAGACGAGAACGGAACCGAACAAACCATTCCGGA
The DNA here is from genome assembly GCA_041665225.1 of Bacteroidota bacterium. GTDB lineage: Bacteria > Bacteroidota > Ignavibacteria > UBA10030 > UBA8401 > UBA8401. The sequence continues at coordinate 1,051 of JBAYJG010000248.1, read as the reverse complement.
GATATTTCTTTGCTTGAACATGATCCGGGTGATCCGGCAGACCCGGATAGGTGATCCACTCTACGAGAGGGTGTTTCTCCAACCACTGGGCAAGTTTCAATGCATTTTCATTATGCCGTTCGACGCGAAGCGACAATGTTTCAAGTCCCTGCAGCAATTGGAAAGAATTGAAAGGGCTGATCGCCGCACCGATATCGCGCAATCCTTCTACCCGGGCACGGATCGCGAAAGCGATATTGCCAAACGGTCCGGGGGTACCAAATACATCCCAAAACTTCAGTCCATGGTATGCAGGACTTGGTTCGGTAAAGAGCGGGAATTTACCATTCCCCCAGTTGAACTTCCCTGAATCGACGATTACGCCGCCGATCGATGTTCCATGCCCGCCGATCCATTTTGTGGCAGAATGTGTGATGATATCCGCGCCGAAATCGAACGGCCGGGCAAGATATCCGCCGGCACCAAATGTATTGTCCACAATGAGAGGAATACTGTTCTCATGCGCCACTTTTGCAATTGCTTCAATATCGGGAATGTTCAGGCGGGGATTGCCGATTGTTTCGATATAGATCGCCTTAGTTTTTTCATCAATCAGTTTCCGAAACGCCTCAACATCATCACCGTCCACAAATTTCACGTTGATCCCAAGCCGCGGAAACGTAACTTTGAACTGATTATACGTACCGCCATACAGATTGCTGGTGGAGATAATATTATCCCCCGCCTGAGCAATGGTTGAGATCGCCAAAAACTGTGCAGCCTGACCGGATGAAGTAGCAACTGCGGCAACGCCGCCTTCGAGGGCAGCGATACGTTCTTCAAACACCGCTGTCGTTGGATTCATAATGCGCGTGTAGATGTTCCCGAATTCTTTCAACCCGAACAGATTGGCGGCATGTGCTGCATTGTCAAAATTGTACGACGTCGTCTGATAAATCGGCACGGCACGCGATTTTGTGGTAGGATCGGGCTGCTGGCCTGCGTGTAATTGTAATGTTTCGAAGCGGAAGTTTCTTTTTTTACCATTGGTCGTAGACATAATATTTTCCTT
>JBAYJG010000247.1:0-4466 GCA_041665225.1 Bacteroidota bacterium | reverse complement strand
TTCTCCATTTCGGAGATCGTAACGCCTTTTTCAAAAAGAGCTCCTGTGGGACAGACCATTACACACTTGCCGCATTCTGTACAGGTTTGGGAATTGCCCCAGGCATAATCAAGTCCGGTGATAATCTCACTGTTTATCCCACGACCAGCAACATCCCACACATGCGCACCTTCCACTTCATCACAAACGCGGACACAGCGCGTGCAGAGAACGCAGCGGTTATGGTCCATAACATAATCTTTATGCGTTGCATCCAACTGTTTTTTCGGAAAGAGATATGGGTAGCGAACACGCACTAAGCCGACCTGATACGCAAGATCCTGCAATTCGCAATGATTGTTTGCCACACAAACGGCGCAGACATGATTCCCTTCCGACGCCAGCAGTGCAACGATCATCCTGCGGTATTTGTTCAACCGGTCATTGGAAGTTTGAATGACCATTCCCTCTTCCACTTTCGTTGTACATGCCGGAAGAAGTTTCGGCACCCCTTCAATCTGTACCACACACAGCCGGCACGCGCCAACCGTGGATAATCCCTCCAGATGACACAACGTGGGGATTGGAATATTATGCTGGCGAGCCACCGAAAGGATCGATTCACCTTCTTGTGCGCTGTACTGTTCGCCGTTGATCGTTAATGTTTTGACTGCCATAGGAATATTCTATTTATCGTATCACGCAATTCAAAAAGTGATCTTTTGAAGTTAACTATCATTCAGGCGAAAGTGAGAATCCAAGAGACGCATTGATACTGCCGCCCGCAGGAATGACACTGGAAAAACTATTTTTCAAAATCCGCTTCAACTCCCGGCTCACCCATATACATTTCCACCGGCTGCAGCAGTTCATCATACTCTTTTCGGAAAAATCGCAGTGTGGAAAGAACGGGATTCGGTGCGGATTGACCGAGGCCACACAAACTGGTCTCTTTCACCATCGTGCATAACTCCTGAAGCAGCACCATGTCATCCTGTGTTGCTTTCTTTTTGGAGATTTTATCCAGCAAACCGTAAATATGCCGTGTGCCAACCCTGCATGGAATGCACTTACCGCACGATTCGTCCATACAGAATTGCATGAAGAACTTTGCGACTTCCACCATTTTCGATGTAGAGTCCATGACGATCAATCCGCCGCTGCCCATAATGGATCCGACTTTCAACAAGGATTCGTAATCCACGGGCAGATCGAGATATTCTGCAGGAATACATCCGCCTGACGGTCCGCCAGTTTGTGCCGCTTTGAATTCCGTCCCTTCCGCAGTACCTCCGCCGATATCGAAAATGATCGTCCGCAGGGGAATTCCCATCGGAACTTCGATGAGTCCTGTATTCCTGATATTACCAGCAAGCGCAAAAACTTTCGTTCCTTTGCTCTTTTCTGTACCGATCTTCAAGAACCAATCGCTGCCTTTCCGAATGATTGGAGCGATATTTGCAAACGTTTCTACATTATTGATGAGTGTCGGCATTCCCCACAAACCTTTTTCAGAGGGATATGGAGGACGCGGCTTGGGATTACCACGCTTGCCTTCGATTGATTGTAATAGTGCAGTCTCTTCACCGCAGACAAATGCTCCGGCACCGATGCGAATATCGATACGGAAATTGAACTGTGATTCGATGATCCTGTTACCGAGCAGCCCGAGTTTTTCCGCCTGTTTAATTGCGAGTTTCAACCGCTCGATGGCGAGCGGATATTCAGCACGGCAATAGACATATCCCTGCGTTGCACCGACGGCATAACCGGCGATCGCCATCCCTTCCAGCACACGATGCGGATCGCCTTCCAGTACGCTCCGGTCCATGAACGCTCCTGGATCACCCTCGTCCGCATTGCAGACGACGTATTTCTGTTCGCCGTGCGCTTTGCTGACGATGCCCCATTTCAATCCGGTAGAATATCCTGCACCACCCCGTCCGCGCAAGCCGCTCTTACGGATCTCTTCAATCACTTCGGCCGGCTGCATTTCATTCAAGACCTTGGCTAATGCTTCGTACCCGCTGGCCGCGATATATTCTTCAATGCTTTCAGAATCAATCGCACCACAGTTTTCCAGAACGATCTTCGTCTGTGCGGCAAAGAACGGTTGAGAAATATCGCTGAGGTTGGCTTTTACTTTCTGGTTCTTCAGAATATGCGATTCCACGATTTGTTCCGCAGCTGCGACATCCACATTCTGATACAATGTGTTATCAGTTTGCACTTTCACCAGAGGCCCTTCGCCGCACAGTCCCAGGCACCCGGTACCAACGACTTCGCACTCTTTCTCCAATCCGTGTTCCTTGATCTTTGCTTTCAGCGCTGCGCTCGCCTTTTCGCCACCGCAGGAGACACATCCTGCCGCCGAGCAGTAGAGGATGCGGTGTTTCTTTTCACCCTGCCGCTGTAATTCTTTTTCGGAGAGTTCCTGAAGGTCTTCCTGAGTCATGATACAACCTCACGCCGAGTGTTCTTCAATTGTTCAACACGCTTTATCGATTCGTCAGGATTCAATTTCCCGACCACGTCATTATCCAGCACCGCCACCGGTGCCAATCCGCAGGAACCAACACACCGTGCAGTGATTAATGATACCTTGTTATCATCTGTTGTCTGACCAAATTTACAATGATACCGTTCCTCCAGCGCTGTCTGAATATGTTCTGCCCCTTTCACATAACACGCCGTCCCCATACAGAGTACAACCGTATGCTCTCCGTTCGGTTTTAAGTTAAAGAAGTGGTAAAACGTTGCAACACCGTACACTCTGCTGAGCGGGAGTTTCAACGCACGAGCGACATAAATGAGCAGGTCGTTTTCGAGGTACCCGAAGATTCCCTGGGCGACATGAAGTACTTCGATGAGTGCATCGCCACGCGCTTGATGTTTGGTGATTGCCCGATCCAGTAATTTAAAACGATTGTCACCGCTCGGATGCTGTTGTTTTTCGACTTGAGCCATAGTAATCCGGTACTTGCCGTGGAAGAAACTTAGATGGTGGTGCGGATTAACTGTTTCGCATCATCAGAACATTGAGTAGCAAAAATTATGCTATTATTTTCTCCGGCTGCGGAACAATTTTCGACCGAACAAAGTTGTCCTGTTTCCGAATATGAGAATGCCATTGATGGATTTTTGAAAAAGAGAAAAGAGCGGTAAAGGTTTCAACGATGTTTTTTTTAACGGAGGTAAATACCTTTATTACCACAAAGATACAGAAGCACAGAAAATATTAAACGCCGATAACTATTTATGCCCGTTCTTTTGCGCAGTCTGCAGAGCATATACTTCACTGTATTCTGTATCTCTGTGGTTTCGCGCATTGTTTTATTGAAGTGTTTAAAAACGAAAAACGGCAGGTTCAGAATTGCTGACCCGCCGTTTTGTTTTTCTGCCATAGTGAAAAGAACCGGCAACGGCATTCGTACATGCAGGTTACCGTTAGGAGGATTCATCTATAACACGACATCAATTTCCGATAACCGTTTTTCCGCATATTCCGTAGGACGCTCGCATGAATAGAGGAACTCCTGCATGGTCTCCATCTGCGCTTTCAAAGCACCGACCTGTTCTTTCATCAACCCGAGTTTCGGTTCGTGCTCTTTTGCAACATGCAGTTCGTGGATCTCGCGCGTCAGTTTGATCACCACATCTTGCATCTTTGCAATATCGGTGATGACATGTTCGATGGAATGATACATCCGTTCTTTTGCATTCATGGAGTTCTCTGTTCCTTTCCTGGTTTCCGATGATCGATCGGTGACCTGCTTTGTGAACTGTGCCGAAGATTGTCCGACACTGGTTATCGATTAAACAACAACCGCCGGGCGTACCCGGCGGTGATGTGCTATTTCATTTGCGATTTCAATGCTGCGCGTGCGGCCGCCAGTCGGGCGATCGGCACACGGAACGGTGAACAGCTGACGTAGTCTAAACCGATATTGTGGCAGAACTCGACGCTGGAAGGTTCGCCGCCATGCTCGCCGCAGATACCGATCTTGATGCGCTGGCGGGTCTTGCGTCCCTTTTCCACAGCGATTTTCATCAGTTCTCCGACGCCAGCCTGGTCGATGGCTTCAAACGGATCCTTCGCATAGATATCTTTCTCTACATACGGAACCAGGAACCGTGCAGAATCGTCGCGGCTGATGCCGAGCGTTGTCTGCGTCAGGTCGTTGGTGCCGAAGCTGAAGAATTCAGCGACTTCGGCGATCTTGTCCGCAGTGATTGCACCGCGCGGGACTTCGATCATCGTACCAACATGATATTTTATCTTGATCTTCCGTTCCTTCATTACATCTTGCGCAACGCGATTAACCACTTTGGCCTGATGTTCGAGTTCAAGCACATTGCCGACGAGCGGGATCATAATCTCGGGGATCACATCGATCCCTTCGCGTATGACGTTCGCTGCGGCTTCAAAGATCGCGCGGCTCTGCATCTCGGTGATCTCCGGATAGAGAATACCAAGACGGCATCCG
>JBAYJG010000246.1:0-4492 GCA_041665225.1 Bacteroidota bacterium | reverse complement strand
GGTCGGACTTCCACTGCTGGCGGTTACGCAGCCATTCCTGCCGAGTATGCCGGTGGCGTCGATTTTAGTGCTATCACTAGGGATCTTGGCGGTAATGTTCTGGCGCGGCGCAACCGATCTGCAGGGACATGTACAAGCGGGAGCCGAAGTGATTGCCGAAGCGTTGAAAATTCAACCGCATAAGAAAACAAAAAAGAATGATGAAAACGTTCGCTTAAACGAAGTGCATCAGTTATTACCGGGGCTCGGAGACCTTGTGGCGGTGAAGCTGAGCAAAGAAAATTCGTCGATTGGCAAGACGCTGGCGGCGTTGAATCTTCGCGGTGTAACAGGAGCGACAGTTCTCGCAATTACCCGGGAACAAGGAGGAGTGATTATTCCTACTGCAAACGAACAGCTTCAAGAGAACGATGTACTGGCATTGAGCGGAACACACGAAGCGGTAGAATCGGCAAAAGTGTATCTCCAAACCAATATAGATACACAGTAAGTCATTCAACGTTTCCGGAACGATCCAGCACTACGTACGGATTATACGCGATCTCCCAAAGGTTCCCATCCGGATCCGCTACATAGCTTGTATAACCTCCCCAGAAAGCTTTCTGCGGCAATTTTAACACCCTGACACCTTTTGCCTTTAACATTGCAATACATTCGTCCACCTCTTGTTCCGAACGGACATTGTAAGCGAGGGAGAAGGATCGGAATCCGTTTCCTTTTGAGGAAACCTCCGCATCCTTTGCAAGTTCTTCGCGGGGAAAGAGCGAGAGCATGATGCCGTTTAGTTTGAAGAAGACAACATCTCCGGAACTGCTCGGATCGGGCGTCCAGCCGAAAATCTCTTCATAGAATTTTCTCGAAACAGAAAGATCGGTCACACCGAGCGTGATGTAGGTAAGTCGTTGGTCCATACACGTAATGATGAATTATGAATGATAAACGATGAATGACTAATGGAAAAACAACGTTATCGTTGTATGACGAAATCGACTTCCAACATATTGTAGTGTGTTTGTTTCATGCCGAGTTTTTTGTAAACGGCATGTGCAACGTCATTCTCTTTCTCAACATACAAACGGATTCCACAAACATTTCCCTGCGATTTCGCCATCGTGACGGTCTGTTCATACAATTGTCGAAACACTTTCTGTGCGCGGAATTCCTTCTTCACATATACGCTTTGAATCCACCAGAAAACACTGTTACGCCAGTCGCTCCATTCGTACGTGATCATCAATTGTCCAACAATCTTGCCGCCATCTTCTGCCACAAGGTAGAATCCCCGGGAGGAATCATCGAACATACTGCGCACGCCGCGGAGCGTTCGTTCTGGATTGAGATCAAAGTGTTCGGTCTCTTTTGCCATTGCCACGTTATACAGGGCGATTGTTTCTGCGTCGGGCCGTTGTGCAGCTCTAATGTTGATCATAGGTTAAATATTTTTGGTACATCACGTGGTGAAAAAAAGACGGCGACCATATCTAGAAATCGAAAAACAGTCCTACACTTTGAATAGCGGAACGTTGACTGTAAAATTGTCCGCGTTCTTCCATTCCCACACGGTATGTGTATGCCAGACGCACCGCACGGTGTTTTTCCCCGCGTGAACGGAGACCGATCTGATAACTTTGTGTAGAACCGTAATGTACTTCGCTGCGGAATTTGATATCGAACGCTCCGTAGAGTTCTATTCCAAACAGCAGAGGAAGATTCGCTCCGTCTGCGCCGCATTGATACAGAAATTGTCCGTCGCGGCGGGTGGTAACAAGAAAAGAGTAGTTGTAATAGAATCCGCCGTACACAAAACCGCGGATCAACGGGATCTCTCTCGCAACGAACAGTTGATAATAATCCCGCGCATAGTTGATAACACTTGCTGCACCGAGCGCCGCCACACCGTCATCGACAAGATGATGACTAGTATGTCCTGCTCCGAGCCGCAGCATCGTTTCATCTGTAAGAGGAAAATCGAATGTTACATCGGCATAATAATCCGCGTTTGTCACATTGAATTTCACACCGGCAGAAGCCAGCGTTGTATAGACAGTTCCCGAAACACTTACCAGGCATTCGATATCCCTATACCGAACGAAGAGAGTCGGAAACGATCCTCCAAGTCCGGCATAGAATGAACTGTTTGAGATATTCTTGGAGTAGGAGAGTCGGTGTTCAGTTCCACTGGCGGTAAATGACGGAATGAACTGTTTGTTAGGAACAAACGCTATGGAGTCATCCACCTGTGCCAGCGCAAATGTAGAAAACATAACAAATAAAGAGATGCGCATACGATTCATTTCAATTCAGCAAAAATGGTTTGGCTACTGTGGTCTCGCCGGAATAAAACTTCGCCGCAGGCGCCGGGAAGCGGATCTTGTTAATCAGATTCTTGAACACTCCCCACGTATCGCCGTCCGGCAGAATAGCGTTGGTGTTCCAATCCAGTCCGACAGCAAATTTATGTTTTGGAATTCCTGTATCACCGTAGGAGACATTTTTCGCGCCAAGGCCGACAGCAAGATTAATATATTTCGGCCAGTAGTCCCGAACAGATTCGGGAAGAATATTATGCATATCCATGGAAAGCCAGTAGATATGTCCGCTGTAATCGCTCGCGGGACCCCAGTCTGGATCACTGGTACCCCCGCCGGCAGAAGGAAAGTAACTCCATTTATAATTGAAATTATTCAGGTACGGATATTTCACCTGCAGCGCACCGTAGATCATTCCCGCGGAATTGAAATACAGATCCGTAATATTGAACGCCCACTTCGAGAAACCATCACCAAGCTCGATGGCGATGGCATGAGAGGCGGGAACGGCGATCGCACTCCAGAGGGCCGTCCGATCGTCAAAATCTGCCCATTTCATTACGTCATAGGTCAAATGAAAGATCAGATATGATGCATACATGTGTCCGAGTTTATCCACGCCGTAGGAATGATTATTGAAAAAACCATCCCCCTGGATGCGGAAGTCGTGCTGCCGATAATAATAATCCTGTTTCCACCACCACTGGAATTCCATAAAGACCGCTGCGGAGGACCAGGCGATGGTGCCGTATGTGGCGAGATCTTTACGATGGAGGAACAGAAACATCGAGTCTCGCTGCACTTCCTGCGCAGGGACAAGCTGTGAAAAACTTGAACAAAAGAGAAGGGTATAAAAGATTTTTTTCATAGAGTGCAAAAATGTACGAAAGAAACGGATAACTCCATAAACAAAAAATCCAATGCATAGCATTGGATTTTTGTACTGTTTGGATTAGTGTCTATCAGGAAACTGCAGGTGACCGGGGAATCAAAATCACAAACTCGGTTCCCTTTCCCGCCTCGGAGGTAAACGAGATTGTACCGTTATGCAATTCCACCACTTTCTTCACGACGGCGAGTCCTAATCCCGTACCGTTCTTTTTACCGTGCGTCACGAATGGTTCGAACAAAGAGTCGCGGATCTCTGCGGGGACGCCTGTTCCGTTATCTTCCACGGCGATCCTCAGTTTGCTGTTCACATCCTCCATCAGCACGCTGATGATGCCGCCGTTCGGCATGGCATCTTCCGAGTTATTGATAAGATTGTTTAGTACGCGGCGGATGCGGTCCTTGTCAAGCGTCAGCTTTCCGGCAGAGTGGCTGCTAATGGCGAAACGGATCTTCGAATCTTTGAAGTGCTGTTCATAGTCCTGCTGTACCGCCTCGGCAATCTCTTCCGCTGTGCAGGCAACATAATTTAACTGGAATCCTCCTTTGGAGAAATCGAGCAGTTCCTGCATCATATCATCCATCTGACGGATGGCGCCATATAGCTGATCAAACTTCTTCACACGCTGTTCCTCATCCATCGTTTTGTTCTTCTTCAAATAATCCGAGATGAGCGTAACGGCGGTCATTGGTGTGCGGAAATCGTGCACAATGGAACTTGCCATCTGTCCTACGGCGGACATCCGTTCGCTCTTCACGAGCTCCTTTTGGACTCGCTGCAAATTTTCCTGCATCTGATCGAAGGCGACGGCAAGCCTGCCGATCTCGTCATTGTCGAAATCATCTTTCAACTTACGGTCTAGTGTGGTTCCCTTGCCGATCGATTCGGTGATGCCGATCAGTTTCTTCAGCGGAGTTTCGATGAATTTCCGGAAGACAAATCCGTTTAAGACAAGCGAAAGAGCCAAAAAACCGACAAAGACATAAAGTGAACGAAGCGCGTTTGCTTCCAGATGAGTTGCGGTCTGCGCAAGCGGTACGGACATCACTGCGGCGCCGAGCACGCTGCCGAGTTCCACGTTATGACACCGCTGGCATTTTTTTTCTGCAACGAACGGGATCAGCGCCTGCATCTCTTCGCAGGATTGAAGAAACGCCGGTTTGTCTGCTGAAAGATTGGAAATGATTTTTGTTGGGTGCAGCTTCTTGTTGCAGGTGAGGAACCATTGCGGTTCTTTCGTATGAAACACCTCGCCGCCGAAATTCTTATTGACATCCCACACATCCACCTCGCG
>JBAYJG010000245.1:0-4522 GCA_041665225.1 Bacteroidota bacterium | reverse complement strand
GTTTCGGCTGGATGACAGGAACCTGTACCGCAACATTGTGATTCATTTTGCCATCGGTATTTGTATCGCCGTAGTTCAACAGTCCGTCTATGTCGTGATCACTGATTTTGTGGAAAGCGGATTTACGCTTTCCCGGACATTCTCAGGGTACCTTCCTTCGATAATAGGATTCTTTGAATACGGTGTGTTAATGTACTGGTCCATCGTTTTCATCCACCATGCTGTCGGCTACTATCGCCGGTATCAACAGGAGGAACGGCAGAGCGCACAACTGCGGTCCGAACTGATGGAATCGCAGCTGCAGGCGTTGAAGATGCAGCTGCAGCCTCACTTTCTCTTCAATACGCTGAATGCGATTTCCGTTTTGGTGAAAAAAGAACCCGCTCTTGCTCAAAAGATGATCTCCAGATTGAGTGATCTGTTGCGGTTAACACTGGAACGCGGAACGGAAAACGAAGTAACGCTGGTGCAGGAACTGGAATTTGTGAACACCTATCTTGCCATCGAAAAAGTCCGTTTTGGCGAACGGTTGAGAGTGAAATTCGATATTGCAGAATCAACTTTACAGGCGTCTGTGCCGACATTCATCTTTCAACCATTGGTGGAAAACTCCATCCGTCATGGCATCGCTCAACGTTCGGGGGAAGGATGGATCACCGTTCAATCCGTTCACAGTGGAACAGAACTAATTCTGAATGTGAACGATGGCGGATCAAAAGTAAAGCGGACAAAAAAAGTCGGGAACAGTCTCGGGGTCGGATTGGAAAATACACAGCAACGACTTCTGCAGTTATATGGAAACAAATCTCAACTGGATGTTCGGGAAAATGAACACAATGGATATTCTGTATCTATCAGAATACCGTTTTCCAGGATGAGCACATCGGAGTTGCAGTGAAGCCAGATAAAAAAATCTCCGCAATTGTTGTTGATGACGAACCGCTTGCCCGTCATGGCCTGCGCGATCTTTTGGAAGAGGAGAAGGATTTTACCGTCGTTGCAGAATCGTGCGACGGGGAAGAAGCGATACGACATATTCGAAGATACAATCCGGACGTTGTGTTCCTGGATATCCAGATGCCGGAAGTGAATGGATTTGAAGTGGTGAACGCCATTCCGCGAAACGATTTGCCGCTGATCGTGTTTGTGACTGCGTATGATGAATTTGCCGTGAACGCATTCTCCGCAAACGCATTGGATTATATCTTAAAACCATTCGACAGCGAGAGAATCCATTCCACGCTCCATCGTGTAAGGGAAATGCTCCGCTTGAAGGAGAGGGCTTCCTACTCGGAGAAGATTTTGGAAGCATTGAAAAGCATTCAGTCCGCAAAAAGTTATATCGACCGCATCCCGGTCCGCAACGCCGGAAAGGTTTCTTTCGTGAGTGTTGACGATCTCGTGTGGATTGAAGCGGCCGAAGACTATATCACCCTTCACACCATGACCGGTACCATGACGACACGAGCGTCGATCGGAGCAATTGAAAAACAGCTCGATCCTTCCCGTTTTGTCAGGATCCATCGGTCGACAATTGTGAATCTTCATCACATCAAAGAACTGAGACCAATGGACCATGGAGAATTCTCTGCACTTCTGCGCCATGGAACCACGTTGACCGTTAGTCGGACCTATAAAAAACGGTTGGCAACGCTTCTGGAATGATTTGCCGCTTCTTCCGTCGTTTCGTCCCTTCCGTTCTCCACTTCGTCGCAAAATCGTTCATTTTCCTCCTTGACGAAAGTATTTTTCCACTACGCCAATAGGAGGAAGAATGAAACAATTGTTTAGTTTGCTCTTCGCAGCAACGCTTACCATGCAGGCGCAATATTTTACGAAGATCACAACCGGTCCGCAGTCCAATGACGGAGGCGATTCCCGCAGCGTGAATTGGGTGGACTACGACAATGACGGGGATCTCGATCTCTTTATTACCAACGGTCCATCGGTAACGGCAAACAATTTTCTGTACAACAATAACGGCAACGGGACATTCACAAAAGTCATCGATGCGTCAGTTGTTAATGACCCCGGCAGCTACGACGGAAGCACGTGGGCAGATTATGATAATAATGGAACGTTGGATGTTTTTACCGCCACTTGGTACGGCCAAAAAAACAGTTTTCACAGACAGTTCAACGGCAAATTCGAAAAAGTAACCCGTGGAGCGATTGCGACCGACCAGACATATTCTGAAACCGCCAGCTGGGGAGATTACGATAATGACGGATATGTCGACCTGTATTTGGCGAACAGCGCAGTGAATAAAGAAAACTGTTTGTACAAAAATAATGGCGACGGAACTTTCACAAGAATATTGACGGGCGAACAGGTCACAGAGATGAGGACTTCACGAAGCGTTGACTGGTTCGATTATGACAATGACGGCGATCTTGATATTTTTGTCGCCAATGAAGGAGGGGAGAACAATTCGTTATACCGGAATGATGGCGGAGGGCATTTTACTTCGATCACTGCAGGTGCCGTTGTCTCCGATGGAGGAAACTCTTTCGGCAGCAGTGTCGGCGATATCGATAATGACGGAGATCTGGATATCTTCGTGGCAAATCATGGAAATACTTTGGCATTCTTATACAAGAACAATGGAGACGGGACGTTCACGAAGGTTACGTCAGATCCGGTTGTTGCACAGAATGGATACTCTGTTGGCAGCGCGTTCGGCGATTTGGACAACGACGGTGATCTGGATCTGATGGTGACGAATGCATTCAGCGGAAATGTTGCGGCAAAGAATTTTCTCTATTCCAATAACGGCGATGGCACATTTGTGAAGGTCGATACAGGGATTGTGGCGAACGATCCTGGCTGGTCGTACGGTGTGGCGTTCGGGGATTACGACAGGGACGGCGATCTGGATATTGCCACCGGAAACTGTTTTGGCGCGAATCAAAACAATGCATTTTACCGCAATGAAGGGAACAGCAATGCCTGGCTGACGGTGAAGTCCGTCGGGACAGTGTCGAATCGCTCCGCCATCGGAGCAAAAGTACGGGTGAAAGCAATGATAAACGGAATGCCGGTGTGGCAGTACCGACAGGTAGCGGGGCAATCAGGATATTGTGGACAGAATCTGGAATCGCATTTTGGATTGGGAAATGCATCGGTGGTCGATTCATTGGTGGTTGAATTTCCATCGGGGCAAAAAACAGTGTTGACCAATGTTTCTGTGAAGCAAGTAATTACCGTAACGGAAACGGTACCGTCCGGCTATTTGCGCGCTGCGTTGATTGCCGATTCGCTGGATGGAAGAATTCCATTCACTGTTCAGTTCCATAGTCTGTCGATTACAGATGCTGCATTCCCGGTGAATTCATGGAAATGGGATTTTAACAACGATGGATCAGTCGATGCGACGACGGAACATGCCCAATACACATACTCCGTAGCGGACACGTACGCTGTGCGGCTCATCGTGTCTAATGGCAGCACATCCGATACTGTTTTTGCTGAAGGACTTATCCGTGTACTCCGGCCGGCCACAACGCCAGTGATCACATCGTATGTCCCAGCCGTAACGGATACAACTATTCCAAAGAATGGGAAAGTGAGTTTTGAAATTACTGTGCTCGACACTTCGGATTCTCCCGTGCACATTTCCTGGACAAAGAATAGTGCTGTATTGGGATCGACAACGAATACCCTTGTATATACTTCAAGTTTTGTACTGCCCGTGCCGAGAATCGACACTATCACTGCAACTGTGTCCAACGATTTTTACACAACGCGGCAGGTATGGCTGGTTCATGTCGTGAGTACAACGGGCATTAGAGAGGAACAGGAAGTACTTTCAGATTACCATCTTGCTCAAAATTATCCGAATCCGTTCAATCCGCAGACAACAATTCAGTTCTCACTTCGCGTGTCCGGGAAAGTCCTTCTGCGTATTTTCGATGTTCTCGGAAGGGATATCGCGACCCTGGTAAACGAAGAGCGGCAAGCAGGAACGTATTCAATACCGTGGGACGGCGGTTCGCACGCAAGCGGAATCTATTTCTATTCGCTCCAATCTGGAATGTTTTCGGAGACGAAAAAACTGTTTTTGTCAAAATAATATTTCGGTGAGCGCTCACCAGTAACGACAAATTCAATATCCGGTGCGGAATCCGACTATACAGATGTCAAGATAATCATTCATCAAGTGTTCTCGGCTTGGATTACTCTGTTTTTTCCTCTACATTCACGAATCAATTATCGTTAAGGAGTGGTAATGGTTCGTCGAATGGTCATAATACTGTTGCTTGTTTCGGTCTCTCTTGCAGTAGGGCAAAAAACTGTTAAACAATCGAAAGCGGAAGCGAATATCGAAGGGATCACGAAGGAGCAGTTGTTCGACTATCTCTCCTTTATCGCGTCAGATGAATTGGAAGGGCGTGATACTCCTTCCCGGGGATTGAACATTGCCGCGAAGTTTATTGCAACGCATCTCTCGCGATGGGGGTATACTCCGGCGGGCGACAGCGGTTCGTACTTTCAAAAGATCCTTCTCCAGAAAACGCGCGTT
>JBAYJG010000244.1:0-4558 GCA_041665225.1 Bacteroidota bacterium | reverse complement strand
GTGGGATTCAATCTAAGCAATACGCCAATCGCAGCGGACAGCGGGTCGTTGTTCCGTCTGCCGATCACTCCGGCATCGCTGGCCGATATCGAGTCTGTCGCGGTGATCATCAGCACAGACAGCAATAAAGCAGTGCAACCGGCTGTAGAAAAGATACTGGCGCCGGTCAATAAGTATCCGACATCCTTTGCCATCTACCAAAACTATCCGAATCCGTTCAACGGATCGACCATTATTGAATATGATATTCCGGATGTTCCTGGTAAACTGAAGATCGCCTATCTCTTCATCTATGATATCCTCGGGCGCAAAGTCAAAACACTTGCTTCAGGTGAACACGAAGCGAAACGCTATTCCATTGTTTGGGATGGCAGAAATGACAACGGCGCATCTGTCGCTTCCGGTGTCTACTTCTATCAGTTGATAGGTAAAGATTTCGTCAGTTCAAAGAAGATGGTCTATATTAAGTAGACTGGGAAAATGAAGGCAATAAAAAAGGGCTGATCATCAGCCCTTTTTTTTATTACTTCACCAAAACCATTCTCTTCAACGCACTGTGTGCTCCAATCGACAACCGATAAAAATAAACGCCACTCGAAATATTCTGCGCATTGAATTTCACAGTATATCTTCCTGCAGGCCTGTGTTCGTTCACCAGAGTCGCAACTTCACGTCCGAGCATGTCAAATACCGTTAATTGAATAGGACTGTACTGCGGCACATCAAATCCTATCGTTGTAGCCGGATTGAACGGATTCGGATAGTTTTGATAGAGTGCGAATGTTTCCGGCGTGAGCGTTTTCCCCTCATCAACACCGGATGTACCATCATCCAGCCAGTTCCCGACGGAGAACGCCGGTGAAAGAATTTGTTCCGTGGAGTTACCCGTTTCATCAACGATTCTGATCTTCAGGTCGATCGCAACGGAATCTTCGGCCGTCGCAGGAGATAATGAAGCGGAAAAGATTGTCCCTTCCTTCTCCAGGTCACTGCTGACCGCAATAACGGTCAATGGAGTCCATCCGGATGTTTTAAATTTCCGGTAAAACACCTTCGTCGAATCAGCGACCGGCAACTGTTCTGGAAAAGAAAAAACTTTTGAAGAAAATTTTAGTTTCACATCTTCGTTCACAGCGAAATTGTTACCTTGAATCCCGTTTGTATGATAGAGCGCGAACGATGTAAGTATGGGAGCATCAGGAACCGGTTTTGTCAGGTCAAAACTGTTCGTCAACGTAATCTTTCCTTTGGCATTCTTAACCCGGTAACCGTTCGCCTCAATCACGAGAGAGTATTTTGCAGGATCCGTCATATATGGATATCGCGGGAAATTATTCAGTGCATCGGAAGTACGTAAAGCACCCGACCCATCGTAGATCGAATATTTCCCAACATTCAGGTCGGAGTACCGGTTCTCGCCAAGACTGCCGAAAAACATCGGACTGAAATGGATCGACGGCCCGAAAGAATTATTATACGAGAGGTTCAAGATATGGATAGGTGCTTCTCCGAACCTGACCGTCCCACCGCTCGGTGATTTATACGCTGTCAACCAGTTCTGCGACGGGAATCCCATCAAAACACTGTCATTCACCACGGAAAGGTATCGTGTGGACATGTCAAGATAGAAATCCGTTGCAAATGTACTATTTGTATGGAATGCGACAGAAGTTGTATAGATAGGATCAACCGGCTTCATCAAATAGAGATCGAAGGAGGTCATCCCATCGGGGACATCGAGCGTATCAGCAGCAACCAGCACAGTATTAAAGTAGGAATCACCGGCAACAAGCTGTGAGGACACAACATCGGAGAACATGCGGGTCTTTGTCACTCCATCCGGCATAGTAAACTGCAGCTTTTGTTGAACATATGCTGCCGGGTCGTTGGTCAGTTGCACATCGGAAGAAATTCCCTTGAACGATGCATATTGCGGAATGACCACCCGTTTCGTCTTCGGCACATCCAGTAGCGCCTCTATTCCCATGAATTCAAATTTCGCCGGAGCCGGCGAGACTGAAATGCTATTCAAACCATTTGCGAGCGGCGTGAACAGAAAACCATAGGGGAAAGCTACTCGCAATGCTCGTTTCGTTCTTAACGAAGAACTCAATGGGACATTGTTGTTGTCAACACCGTCAAACGAAACGTGGTAAACAGCGTCCGCAGAATTGAATGCGAGCATACCATTACCCGTGAACGGTACATCACCTTTCAGCACTAATTTCGAGCTGCCCGAAAACAAAACTGCAAAATCGTATGGTTCATTAATAGCACCGGTAACTTCCACTGTCGTCGCATCGATCCATCGCGTTCTGGAATACATCTTATGGTAGTATGATGTCAGATACCTGGTAGCGCTGGATCCGACAAACTGTGCATTCGGATCGCTGAACGTAAGATACGTCCTGGTGGTCCGGGCAAATGACCAGGGAAGATGCAGTGTATCGCTATCGCCGGTGATATGTGCAAATCCTCCGTAAAGAATGATATCTTCATCCACAATCGGAATTAATGCATTGTTGACAGACACCGTCACCAGTACCTGCTGCGTACCGCCGGAAGTGAGTGAAAAATTTTGAGGATTCGCCAACAAACCGATCCCCGATTTTGTTCCGGTAAATGCGACCGTATAGTTCTGGGAAATGCTTTTTGTGTTTGTTACTTTTACCGTTTCTACTTTTATCCAGTTCGTTTGCGACGGATCATCCAAGCCAAAACTGAACTGCGTTGGCACCGCATAGGACTCCTGCGCTATCGCGCGCATTGCATCCACCCGTCCCGCCCCCTGCACATTCACAGGAACTGCAAGATCGACAGACGAGTTGACGATCCGTGATTTGATTTGCTGCGGTGTGAGGGATTTGTCCTTCGATTTCAACAACGCCGCGACACCCGCGATCATCGGTGAGGCCATGGATGTTCCGCTTTCCGTTTCAATGGTCCCTCCTGGAAACAGTGAGCGGATCATCACACCGGGAGCAGTCACATCCGGCTTAATGCCGAAATATCCTGGCGTTGGTCCTTTGGAGGAGAAATAGGCCATTGTATTATTGGAATCCACAGCGCCGACCGTGATGGCAAGACGCGAAGTACCGGGACTGCCAATTGTTTCCATCCCGGAGTAATAATAATTATTCTCTTTCCCTTCAAAGAATACACCTTGTCCATCATTTCCGGCTGCAATACAGAATGTGACACCGAGCGTCGTTGCATTGTCCACAGCAATGGATGCAGCATCATCAGGATCTCCATTGTCCGAACCGAGACTCATGTTGACGATGTCGAGCCGGTCGCTCATATCGCCGTCATTGTTCGGATCGACCGTGCGTTCAATGGCCGCAATAATATCGTCCATTGTTCCACTCCCGTGTGTATTCAGCACTTTGAAGGCATACAGTTTTACTTTGGGAGCGACACCTTTGATATCAGCAGCATCTGCAGCAACGATTCCCGCCACGTGTGTGCCATGGCCATTGTCATCCATCGGATCGTTATCCTGATTTGCAAAGTCATATCCGCCAATTACTTTGAAAGAGGCGCCGATACCGCCCCCAAGCGCAGGATGAAGATAATCGATGCCGGTATCGATGATCCCGACGACGACACCTTCACCTGTTACTCCATAATTGCTCCACACTTCGTTTGCACGGATCTGCGGAACGCTTTTGTAGAGATATGCCTTCACTTTTTTATTTTGATGCACCTTCTTTACATACGGCAGCTGTTCTACTGCAGAGACCATTCCCTGGGGAAGAACAGCGCTCATGCCGAAAAATGCTTTATAGAACCGATGCGTGTTCATCGCAGCGGATTTTTGAAACGATACAGTTGATTGGGGTACGATAGCGCGAAGGTCATTTTCAAATTCCGCAAATCGGCTCTCATATGATGCAGTGCTTACAGCGGCAAAAGAGTTCTGCTGTTTCAGGAACATCGGCATCTCCCTGAATTCGACGATCACTTGCACCATCGAATCGGGATTATTATAACGTTGCATGAATTGCAGAGGAGCATTTTTGGGATCGACATGGGGAGCAAAGCGGGCTTGCGCTGAGACTGTTTGAAATGAAATAAGTAAGGATACTGCAAAAAACAAAGGACGAAGCATCATAAAGAGTTGAAATAATAAAGGTTAATGAAATAATCGGGTCAATACTGAGAATATTTTTACGGCATACAGTAAATAAGTTGCACAGGAATATTATAAATGGTTGTCACGCATGCGGAACGCCGCACGAAGGGTTGAACAATCGAGAGCGGAAAATGGTTTCCCGGTAGGAGGGATTATTGTACACGAAAAGACCCCCGGGAGTGCCGGGGGTCTGCAGTCAAAAGAGGAGATGTTCCTTCCATCGCAACCGATTTTTTTTTATATTGATGCGTCCCTATCGTCTAGAGGCCTAGGACGGGAGTTTCTCAAGCTCCAGACACAAGTTCGAATCTTGTTGGGGACATCATATTACTTTCCCGCAACTCTCTTCAGCGACTCGTCTGCAGCTTTCAACGTCTTTTCAATATCCGTTTCCGTATGTGCCGTGGGCATAAACGCTGCTTC
>JBAYJG010000243.1:0-4601 GCA_041665225.1 Bacteroidota bacterium | reverse complement strand
TGTTGAAATGGTATGATGCAATCGGTGTCACCGATATCGCTGTCCCATGGAAAGTGTTCAAGCATCCCGATTTTCCAGGACAAGTTGTCGAAATCGGCGGAGTGAAGCCGTTCCGTTTGTCGAATCCGCCGGCGGAAAGCTTGAATGTATACGCAGTACCGTATGTGAATTTCCTTACATATCTTCCCACAGTACTTCCATCGTTATCGCTGGCAAACCAAAAAGTGGAGAAGATCGGAAACTATGTATATCGCGTTGCAGTCGATGTCGTGAATAATGGATATCTGCCGACCAACAGCGGTATCGCGTTGAAAACGAGATGGATCCGGAATGTCCGTGTTGTATTGAATGCCGGCAATAAGAATGTCATCTCCAGCGGCAAAGCGAAACAGGTGCTTGATCCGATCAAAGGAAGCGGTGGATTCAAAACAGTTTCGTGGATCATAGTCGGACAGGGATCAGTCACAGTTTCTGCAGATAGTCCAGTTGCCGGTACATCGGATTTGAAAATAGACTTACAATGAACAGGGAGTCTTGATGAAAAAGTTTGTGTTGCTTGTACTATTATCGTCGGTTCTTTTCTCTCAGCAATCAAAAGAGTTTACCGCCAGTGCCTTAAAAGCGATCGGCGCTCCGAACAATCCTAAAGTCGAAGTAGCCTGGAACCGGTATTATGATACAAAGCAGTTGTATGAGATCATGAAACGGATCGAAAAAGCGTATCCAAACCTGGTGAAAGTGAACAGTATCGGAACATCGGTGGAAGGAAAAGAGATGTGGGAAATGACCATCTCGAATTTCAAAAACGGCGATCCGGATAAGAAACCGGCAATGTACATCGACGGGAATATCCATTCCAATGAGATTCAGGGTGCTGAAGTAGTGCTCTATACCGCATGGTATGTAACGGAGTTATATGATGAAGTGGAGTGGATCAAGAATTTGCTGGATGAAAAAACACTGTATGTTGTTCCAACAATCAATCCCGATGCTCGAGACTACTTCATTTACAAAGCAAATAATCCGCACTCTCCAAGGAGCGGCATGGCGAAACGGGATGACGACGGCGACGGTGAGTTCGATGAAGACGGGTACGATGATCTTGACGGAGATGGTAATGTCGTCTTCATGCGTATTAAGGATCCGAACGGGCGGTGGAAAATCGATCCCAGCGATACCCGCTTAATGGTACAGGCAAATAGCGATGAAAAAGGTGAGTACACGTTACTTGGCTGGGAGGGGATCGATAATGACGGTGACGGCGCTGTGAACGAAGATCAACCCGGATCGTACGACCCAAACCGCG
The DNA here is from genome assembly GCA_041665225.1 of Bacteroidota bacterium. Taxonomy (GTDB): domain Bacteria; phylum Bacteroidota; class Ignavibacteria; order UBA10030; family UBA8401; genus UBA8401. The sequence continues at coordinate 3,295 of JBAYJG010000243.1, read as the reverse complement.
ATTGGGCGTGGAACTGGGCGCCTCGGTATGTGCAATATGGTTCTGACAGATTTCCGTTTACCTTTCCAGAGAATCAATCGGTGCGCAATTTCTTTTTGCAGCATGAAAATATTGCCGCCGCTCAATCGTTTCACAATAGCGGCGGTATGATTCTTCGTGGCCCCGGCTCCAAAACAGATGATGGAACATACAGCCGTCAGGACGTGCAAACGTATAACTATTTGGGAGAGCTTGGTGAACAGCAACTGCCTGGATACAAGTATATGGTCATTTGGAAAGACCTTTACACTGTGTATGGAGGTGAAGTAGAATGGTTCTACGGCGGTCGCGGTATTCTCTCGTTCACGAATGAATTATGGAGTGAGTTCGATTATTTCCGTAGACCGATGGATTCTACGCGCGATGTTTCTAATCAGGATCTCTACCGATTCGACCGAATTCTTCTTTTTAAAGAGGGAATTGTGCCGTGGAAGAAATTCCAGCATCCGCAGTATGGCGAAATCGAGATCGGAGGGATTAAAAAACAGTGGACAAGAACAGCTCCTTCGTTCATGATCGAAGATATGTGTCACCGCAATATGGCATTTACTCTCTTTCATTTATACCACACTCCGAAAGTTTCCATCGATTCCATCATAATCAAAAATCTGACTGGGGGATTGAAAGAAGTTACTGCGATCATTTCCAATGAGCGCGTTATCCCGACGCATACCTTTCAAGATGTGAAGAATAAAATTACCAGGCCGGATTGGGTTTCCATTACCGGCGGGAAAGTGATTGCGGGCGGTGTCATGGAAAACCGTTTTCTCGGGGTTATGAAGGAACAGAAATCAAACCCCGGCCGTTTAAATGTGGAAAATGTCTCCGGCATGGGATCCGTTGCAGTCCGATGGATTGTTGATGGCGGAAGCACATTTACGGTAAGAGTCGATTCTGAAAAAGGCGGTATAGCAGAGCGCAAATCGAAATAAAAACTGAACATCAATACTTTCAACTAATACCAAACAACAACCACACTTCACGAATGAGGTTTTAATGAAAAAGATACTGTTTTGTATCAGCATCATCAGCGGCATCATTTTCGCGCAGGAAGCGCGGCTGCTCAGATTTCCTGCGGTGTATGGTGAGAAGCTTGTCTTCACATACGCCGGTGACCTATATTCTGTCTCTTCAAAAGGAGGCGTCGCACGAAAAATCACAAGCGATATGGGCATGGAAATGTTCGCACGATTCTCTCCGGACGGAAAGAACATCGCCTTCACCGGTCAGTATGACGGGAATACAGAAGTATATTTGATTCCTTCCGAAGGAGGGATACCGAAACGTTTAACATACACGGCCACTCTCGACCGCGACGATGTTTCAGACAGAATGGGTCCGAATAATATCGTCATGTCATGGAAGGATAATTCAACGGTCGTCTATCGTTCACGCAGAATCGAATTCAACGATTGGAAAGGTCAACTTTTCTTTGCCTCAGTAGACGGAGGAATTCCGGAACAACTTCCGCTGCCCCGCGGCGGATGGAATTCATTTTCACCGGATGGAAAGAAACTGGCATACAACCGCATCTTTCGCGAATTCCGTACCTGGAAACGATATCGCGGCGGTCAGGCAGATGATATCTGGATCTATGATTTTGCATCAAGAAAAACTGAGAATATTACGAATAATCCTGCACAGGATATTTTCCCGATGTGGACCGGGAATAAAATCTATTTTATTTCGGACCGGGAAAGCAACGGCGTAAAGCGCTTGAATCTCTATTCGTATAATCTGGAGACAAAAGAGACAAAACAACATACATCGTTCGTAGATTTTGATGTCAAATTCCCTTCGCTCGGAACTGATGCAATCGTTTTCGAGAACGGCGGATTCATCTACCGGTTCGACCTTGCTTCGGGAAAGGCTGAACAAGTGCATATCCAAATCAATGATGACTTTGATGGCGGTAGAGGCGGCGTCGTCGATGTCAGCAAAAATGTGACCAATTTTGAAATCTCTCCGGACGGAAACCGAGCATTATTCGGCGCTCGCGGTGAGATCTTCACCGTTCCTGCAAAATACGGGAACACCCGGAATCTCACCAATACATCCGGTGTACATGAACGGAATTCTAAATGGTCGCCGGATGGAAAGTGGATATCCTACATTTCCGACGTTACTGGCGAAGACGAGATCTGGATACGGCCGCAGGATGGATTGGGAGAACCATTGCAGATCACGAAGAATTCGAGCAATTATAAATATCAACCCATCTGGTCGCCGGACAGTAAAAAACTGCTCTGGGCGGATCGTGCACAGCGTCTGCAATACGTCGATGTCGATTCGAAATCAGTAACGCTTGTTGCCGAATCGAAGATCTGGGAATATAGTGATTATTCGTGGTCACCGGATTCAAAATGGATCACCTTTGCGAATCCGGAAGAAGATGTCATGACAAAGATCAAAATATATTCCATCGATAAGAAAGAAACAGTTGACGTGACGGACGGATGGTTCGAATCCGGATCACCGGTCTTTAGTTCGGACGGAAAATATCTCTTCTTCATTTCCGACCGTTCCTTCAGTCCCATCTACAGCCAAACGGAATGGAATCACGCGTATCTGGATATGTCTAAAATCTATTTTGTAACGTTGACGAAAGATACGAAATCACCGTTTGAGCCGAAGAGCGATGAAGTGAAGATTAAAGAGGACGAAAAGAAATCCGACAGCAAGGGGAAATCGGACGACAAGAAAAAAGATGATGTAAAAACAGTTGTTGTAAAGGTTGATGCAGAGGGATTGCAGCAGCGCATCGCATCACTTCCAATTTCAGCATCGAACTACCGGAATCTGAATGTCATCGGCGATAAAGTGTATTATCAGCGTCAAGGGAGCAAAGACCCAAAGGCAAAACTGTTTCTGTATGAGCTTGATAAGCAAAAAGAAACAGAGCTAGGTGAAGTAAATGGGTACGAGATCTCTGCTGATACGAAAAAAATGATGGTCGGTATGGATGGTTCCTACGCCATTATCGATCTGCCGACGGGAAAGATCGAACCGAAGGATAAACTGAATCTTTCCGATATGAAAATGAAATTGAATAAGCGGGAAGAGTGGACGCAAATTTTCAATGAATGCTGGAGACAGATGCGGGACTTTTTCTGGACTCCCACCATGCATGGCGTGGATTGGAAGAAGATGACGGAGAATTATTCCCAATTGTTGCCGTACGTAAATCATCGCGTCGACCTTACGTACGTGATCGGCGAAATGATCTCAGAACTCAATATCGGTCACGCCTATGTGG
>JBAYJG010000242.1:0-4650 GCA_041665225.1 Bacteroidota bacterium | reverse complement strand
CGCGCCTTCGCGGATGTCCTGTTCCACTTCTCGCAATGCTTCATTCGAATTTGCAGGATCCATCTGGTGCGAACGGCGATCGCCGAACTTCGGCGTGCTCTCCGCCGCTTCGCGGAACGGTCCGTAATAGCCCGAAGCGTATTTTGCTGCGTAGGACATGATCGGGATATTCTTAAAGTTATTATCATCCAGCACTTTACGGATGGCGCCAATACGCCCGCCGAACATATCGGACGGTGCGATGATATCCGCACCTGCCTGCGCATGCGTTAGCGCTTCTTTTGTGAGCAATTCCACAGAATCGTCATTGACGATCTCCGCGCCGCGAACAATGCCGCAATGTCCGTGCGACGTATATTCACACAAACAGACGTCTGTGATCACCACAAGTTCGGGCAGTTCTTTCTTCAACGCTCTCACGGCTTGCTGAACAATTCCATTCTCATCATACGCACCGCTCCCCACTTCGTCTTTATGATCGGGAATGCCAAACAGGATCACTGCCGGAACACCGAGCGAAAGTGTTTCCCGGCAATCGATCACAAGATTATCGATTGACTGCTGATAGACCCCCGGCATTGAGGAGATCTCTTTCTTTATGTTCTTTCCGGGAACGACAAACAACGGATAGATGAAATCGTTCGATGAAAGTTCGGTTTCGCGAACCATGTCGCGGAATGCCGGCGTCATTCTCATCCGGCGAAGGCGTTGACTGGACTCTACTATAATAGACATACGGACCTCGGTTTAATTTTTCTTCGAAGCAAAATATTCAATAATACGTTTACTCATTTTTTCTGACTGGATAACGCAATCCCCCACACTGATGCCGTCACGGTAATTGCCGGAGAGAAACAGTCCAGGGTGACGGCGTTCGAATTCCGACATTTCACTGACTAATCCCAGATGTCCGAGGTGGTACTGCGGGATCGCTTTCTCCCATCGGGTGATACGTGAAAAGACCGGTTCACCGTCGATCTTCATCAACTCCTGCAGTTCCTGTTTCACTGCAGACAGAAGTTCTTTGTCCGACCATCGCGCATTATCCGGTTGGCGGGAACCTCCCACAAACACCGTCAGTGCAACACAGCCTTTCGGCGCCCTTCCTTCGAACAATGTGGAGGACCAAATAGCACCGAGAATCTTCCGATTCTCTTTTTCCGGAACGAGAAAACCGAAACCATCCATCGGCCGTTTCACCTGATTTTCGTTATATCCAATAAACACCTCCGCGACCGGAGGATAGTAAATCTCTTTGATTTTCTGAGAAAGAGTTTGATCGAAAGTTTTTGTCATTTGTGCCGACACGGCAGAAGGAACTGCAAACAATACTGCCTGTGTTTGATGTGTTTTCGACAATCCTTTCGAAGAATACCGGATAGTGTACGTCCGGTCTGTACCGTTTTTTTCAATTCCTTCCACGACCGAAGAGGTCTGGACAATCTCTCCAAGCGCTTTCCCGATGGCATTCGGAAGGGTCTGCATCCCGTTCTTAAAGGAAAACATCTGCGCACGGTCTTTCGCCACTTCCCCGCGCTGCTTCCGTTCTCTCGCTCCCCTGATTGTTCCTTTGATCAATCCGCCGTATTTCTTTTCCAACGCATACAGTTTTGGGAATGCCGCTTGCACACTCAACTTTTCCGGTGCGCCGGCGAAAATCCCTGCGATGAAGGGATTGATGGCATAATCCAAAAATTCTCTCCCCAGCCGGCGTTCCACAAATTCCGCGATCGTTTCTTCCTTTTCTGCCCGTCCGATGAACGGCTCCAGCACCAGTCGAAGTTTTCCGGAAAGCGACCAGAGTTTCGATCTGAAAAATTTTCCCGGAGACATCGGCAGAGGATGCAGTTTCCCGTCGCGCAGGATGTAGCGATTATTCCCCGCAGGGTTAGCATACACAAGTTCTTCTTTGATTCCGATATCTTCAAAAAGAGTTTTAAAGAGCGGCGATGTTTCCAGCGCGCTGTTCGGACCGGTTTCGATCAACCACCCATCCTGCCGCACTGTTTTCATCGTCCCCCCGACCGATTCGTCCTGTTCAAACACGGTAACAGAAAATCCGTTTTTGTGAAGCCACCACGCAGTCGTCAATCCTGAGATACCGCCGCCGATAATTGTGATTTGCGAAGAGGTCATTGTTATGCTGAAAGTTTTTTCTCGACAAGGTCGGAGAGGCATTGAATGAACAATTCTTCCGTCAGAAGCGCCGGCATCATGTCATAATATTTCACGCCGAGTTTCAACGCTTCGTCTCTTGCTTCGATATTGATCTCGGAAAGTGTTTCAATATGATCTGTGACAAATGCGATTGGTACGACCAACAGATGCGTCGCACCTTCGTGACCGAGTCGATCGATTGTCCCCGTCAGTGAAGGGGTCAACCATTTCTGCGGGCCAACCTTGCTCTGGAAACAGAGCATATGCGAAAGTCCGAATTGCCCTTTTTCAACGACAAGTTCGTACGTTTTCCGGATGTGGTGCGAGTACGGATCGCCGTCCCGAACCAGTTTCATCGGCGTGCCATGAGCGCTGAAAACGATCTGCATCTTGCCGTAGTCTTGTTTCGGAACACGTCCGAGCGCGACGCGGATCCGTTTCACAATCGCATCAATATAGAGCGGATGATCATAATAGTGATCAATCACTTCCGTTGGAATTTGCGGCAGTTTCAATGACTTTGTGACCCGTTTCCACTCATTGACACTCGAACCTGTCGTCGCTTTGCAATAGTGAGGATACAGCGGCAACAGTACGATCCGATCAGGCTTTGTGGCAATAATTTCCTTCACGACAGCATCTGTCATGGGATGCCAATACCGCATAGCGATGTGCACATCAACTTGATAACCCTTACTCCGGAGAGTTTCCAAAAGTCGATCGGCTTGGAGTTTTGTCTGTTTAAAAATAGGCGAACGGTTACCAATCCTCTTATACAGTTCCTGCACTTTCGGTGCCCGCTTGGAAGAAATGATCCTCGCCAATGTTCTGCGAAAAAGAAACGCACCCGGAATATCGATGATATCGGGATCGCAGAAGAGATTATAGAGAAATGGTTCGACAGATTGAAGGTTATCCGGTCCGCCAAGTTGTAGCAACACGACTGCAATTTTTTCTTTGTGCAAACTCATTCTGTTTTTATATAACCTTGCGAAGGTTATCCTGACAAGGTTTATTTTTTGGTTGTTATACCGTCTTTGAAAAGATCGGTTTTTCTTTCATCATCGCGTCGATATATGCGTCGAACGCCATCGCAATATTTCTGATAACCAACCGTCCCAGTCCGTGTACAACAATCTTTGTCGGTTCAATCGTGACGAGTCCGTCCTCAACGAACGGAGTCAATTTATCAAATGACGGAGCAAAGTATTCACGGAAATTGATCTTATGCTTTGTTTCAGTCGCTGGAATATCCAGTTCCATATCACACATAATCCGCATGATCACATCTTTGCGGATATGGTCATCATCTGTCATACGGTAGCCGACGGTGGTTGCAAATTCGCCGCTACCGATGGCGGAAGTGTATTCCTTAACCGTTTTCAAGTTTTGATGATAGGAGTTCTTGAAATGACCGATAGCAGACATGCCGAACCCGTACAGATCGCACCCTGCTTTGGTCGAATATCCCTGGAAGTTGCGGTACATCGTCTTGTTCTGCTGTGCAACGGACATTTCATCGGTCTTCTTTGCGAAATGGTCCATGCCGATGTTCCAGTACCCGGCATCCACCAGCTTTTCAATCGTCATTTTGAAAATTTCAAGCTTTTCTTCCACAGTCGGCAGTGTTTCGGGAAGGATCACTTTTTGATGCGGCTTCAGCCACGGCACATGTGCATAATTAAAGACTGCAATCCTATCCGGTGAAATGTCGATCACTTTCTCAACTGTTTCTTCAAAGGTTTTCAGTGTTTGAAACGGCAGTCCGTAAATCAAATCAAGATTGATGCTGGAGTACCCGAGGTCACGGCTCCATTGTATTGCATCGCGCGTGATCGATTCCGGCTGAATGCGGTTGACGGCTTGCTGTACTTTTTCATTGAAATCCTGCACGCCCATGCTGACGCGGTTAAATCCACTTTCACGAAGTGCACGCATATGCTCGTACGTCAATCCACGGGGATCGATCTCCACGCTCGCTTCAATGTCATCTGCAAAATGGAAATGATTCTTGATGAAGGTGCCGATATTCAGGATCTCATCCGGATGCTGGTATGACGGTGTTCCGCCTCCCCAGTGCAGCTGCGACACTCTCCGGTTCTTTGCAATGAGCGGGGCGACCATTTCGATCTCTTTTTTGAGATACTCGTTGTAGGTGGTGATCAGATTATGGTCATGTGTGACGAGCATTGTGCAACCGCAGAAATAGCAGAGCGTATCGCAGTACGGAAAATGGAAATAGAGCGAAAGGTCTGCATTTTCGTCAGCACTATTGGTCGAGAGAATCTCCTGCCTGTATTCTTTCGGCCCGAATGATTTGGAGAACAACGGCGCTGTTGGATAGCTGGTGTAGCGCGGACCCTGGCCTGAATATTTTTTCAGCAGCGCGAGATCGATAGACTCAAACTGTTTCATTGGTTATTTCGCTTTCACATGAAATGGTACGCTGAACGTCTTCACAGCATTGATGAATGCCTTCACATTTTCCACCGG
>JBAYJG010000241.1:0-4658 GCA_041665225.1 Bacteroidota bacterium | reverse complement strand
TTTCGCCGGAACGGATGGAGGTATATTTCTTACCACCAATAACGGCTCGAATTGGAACGAAGTAAACTCCGGACTGACCAGCATGGACATTTATTCAATGGCGGTGATGGACACGGTAATTTACGCCGGTGCATCCGGCGGAGGCCTGTTTCGATCGACGAACAATGGCACACAGTGGAACAGTGCTAATAACGGATTAACCAATGCAGCCGTGTATGCCCTGGCAGCGAACGGCGTAAATCTCTTTGCGGGAACATTCGCCGGAGTCTATTGCTCCACCAACAATGGAGTACAGTGGAATGCGGCAAACGCAGGATTGACAAATACATCGGTCTATGCTATGTCCGTCTCCGGAGCATATTTGTGCGTTGGGACATTTCGTGGCGGCGTGTGGCGATGCCCCTTGTCGGAAATAATCACATCGACGAATGAACTCCATGATGCGTTGCCGACAGATTTTCAACTTTTACAAAACTATCCAAACCCGTTCAATCCAACGACAACAATTCGGTATAACCTTGTCAAGGTTGACAACCTTGACAAGGTTCATGTTTCTTTAACCATCTACGATTTGCTCGGTCGCGAAGTGGCAACGCTCGTAAAGGAAGAACAATCTGCAGGAAGGAAGGAAGTGCAGTGGAATGCAAATAGTTTCGCAAGCGGAGTCTATTTTTACAAAATAGAGGCGGGAAATTTTGTCACAGCAAAAAAATTGATACTGCTCAAATAGAGGGAGATTGCGGTCAATACCATGGGAGATCATCGTGACGATCATCCATTACTTCAGCTCACTTCAAGAGAGGAAAGGAACAGTACAATGGAGTTCTTTCGGTTTAAAAAACACTTCACCGTTCGCGGGTTACTGATCAAACTCATAGCCCTTACAATTATTGTGGCATCCGTTCATCTCCAGTCCCAAAACAAACGAAAGCCTTCGCCAAAACTCTCCAAAGCTCTCATCGGCGCCTGGATACTTTCCAGTGCAGAGAACAATTCCAGTAATCCATCGGGTGTACGATCACGGCTGCATGTATATACCGGTAAACATTGGATCGTATCGCAGGCAGATCCTATCACCGGAGAGGTAGTATTTCACCATGGCGGAACATATACATTGCATGGCGACGAACTAGTCAAAACGGTCGAATATGCCAACGCTTCCACTCTTGACCTTGTCAAACAGATTCACAAGTTCAAAATCAAAATCGCCCGGGATACGTTGTACCAAACCGGAATCGAAAATCCATGGAATGAAGTATGGGTACGTGCGAAATAATTGTTACACTGTAATGATGCCATGTCTAAGAAATTTCATTAGCTCCATAAAAATAATTTTACTACAATAGTCGGCACAACGGTTAGCCGGTCCGAAGGCGATGGATCGTGTGATCGTGAAAATATTTGACAAGATCGTTCGATCTGATTTGTTTTCATGAAAGGAGCTGCCGATGAAACTCCCCTCAGTTGATCAAGTGTTCAAAAACGCCCTCCACACTTTTTTACGGTTTCCCCTGGTTTTGTGCAGTGCTGTCATCGGAACATCCGCTGCGGTTATTCTGGTGGACTATGAAGGTCCTGAAGGTCCAACAATACTCTTTCCCATCCTCTTTGCCTCTATTCTAGGGCTTCCTCTTTTATTAGGACTTGCTCTCTTTTCTGAAAAACGATCGTTGGGACAATTAAAAGCATTGCTTCTTCAAGTCGCAGGAATTGCGTTGCTCATCGGATATGCATGTACCGTTCCTGTAACACTTTCCTCCGGGCCGCTCTTTCATATCTTCCGTCTGATGGGATTTCTCTTTGCAACGATTATGCTTATTTCTGTCGCTCCGTTCTTTCGTTCTGACGAGTATGACGGCTTTTGGCATTACAACCAAAAATTGTTTTTCCGTATTCTTGGCTCTGCAATTTTCTCTCATATATTATTCCTGGGACTTTGTCTTGCACTCGCCGCTATTGATGCATTGTTTTCCATCGATATTGCTCCCAAGCGGTACGGCGAGGTGTGGATTATCATCTTCGGCATTCTCAATACCGGACTGTTCCTTGCCGGCATTCCCGAACACTTAAAGGACTTCGAACAAGAATCAGAATACCCGAAAAGTTTGCGCATCCTTGTTCAGTATGCCCTTGCGCCGTTGGCAGTAATCTATCTGATCATCGCATATGCATTCGTTATTAAGATTGGAGTAACATGGGAATGGACCGAGGGATGGATCGGTAAACTCATTATAGGATTTTCTGTTACCGGCATCACTTCCCTTCTGGTCATGTATCCCATCCGTGACCGGGCAGAGGCGGGCTGGGTGAAATCCGCTTCCCGTTGGTTTTTCATCGTACTGATCCCCCTTGCGATTGTGTATCCGCTGGCAGTGTGGAGACGTATTAGCGAATTTGGCATCACTGAAACCCGCTACATCGCTTTAGCATATGCTGCATGGTTAATCATTTTGGCGTTGTATTTTTTACTCAGTAAGTCTAAGAGTATCAAATTCATTCCTGTATCGCTTGGAATTGGTGCGCTGGCAATCTGCGTTGGTCCATGGGGAATGTTCCCTGTCTCCGAACAAAGTCAGATAGAACGATTGCAAACAGCTCTGGAAAAGAATTCTATCCTTGTCGATGGAAAGATACAGAAAGCAGCCGTTCCGGTGAAGTATGCAGACTCCAAAAATATCAGTTCCATCCTGGAATACCTGCATGAACATCATGGACTTGACAACATACAGCCGTGGTTTGCAGAAAGTCTCAGGGAAGATTCCACGGGCACCACACGGGCATGGAAGAGTGCATCAACTGTCGCCGGGATAATGGGAATCGAGTATGTACGAATCTGGATGGAAGGCGGAGGATCACTGAAAACCTATTCCCTGAAACAGGATATCGTGCTGGATGTGAAAGGTTATGATAGAATGTACCGTTTCCAGTATGTGAATCGCGGAGGATTGAAAAAAGAGATCGCTGGTGAAGGAATCAAGTTTGAGTGGAGCACGACATTGGATACACTCATCATCACACGTTATGATTCAATTACTTCAACAGGACCGCTGCTCATCACATTTCATTCCCTCGCCTCTGTTCTGCTAAAGGATTATGCGAATGAAAGTGTCGGCAATGTGCCGCCAGAAAAAATGACTGTTTCTGGAACATCGCCCCATCTCTCCGCAAAGGTATTTGTTCGGAACATACAAGCACGGGTAAAAGGGGACTCGGCCGAGGTAAATACTATCTCTGTTGATATATATTTTTCGAAATAGCTCGCGATTACAACGAAAGCCATTGAAGTTTTTCTATGCACTCAACATCCTTTTGCAGGGAATAAGTCTTTTTAAATCTTGACAACCGAAGTAATTCCATGTACGTTATAAATCAGAACAGTAATAATTCGCCGGCCATTTGCCGCGAATTGGATCCCGGGACCTGACCGTAGATTCATTGCTTTTCTTCCCTCTTTCCATCCTCCGGCAATACCGGAAAACATTCAAAATCTATTCAAGATAACTTTATCTTTCATTCATGATCGACGTGCTCGAACGCCAATGTTGATGCGTACGTGATATATCACACCAATGACCGGAAAAACTATATCACACTATAGGATTCTCAACCAACTTGGAAGCGGAGGAATGGGCGTGGTGTATAAGGCTGAGGATACCAAACTCAAGCGCATTGTAGCCCTAAAATTTCTCCCTTCGGAATTCACCCGAGATCCCGATGCAAGAAAACGCTTTCTTCGAGAAGCACAGACTGCTTCCACACTTCAACACCGCAATATCTGTACAATCCACGAAGTTACGGAGTCCGTCGACGGTCAACTGTACATCGTGATGGATTATTATCAAGGGGAAACACTGAAACAAATACTCGAGCGTGGCCCTGTGCAGGTCAACAATGCCCTCACGATCATCGAACAGGTTGCCGAAGGTATTGCTGAGGCCCACAAGCATGGTATTATCCATCGCGATATAAAACCTGCAAACATCATAGTCACTGCGGACGGGATAGTAAAAATACTCGATTTCGGACTAGCGAAGGCGCAGAATGTCTCAACAATTACAATGATGGGAAGAACACCTGGTACGGTCGCGTATATGTCACCGGAGCAGGCCGTTGGAGGAATTGTTGATAGACGGAGCGATCTATGGTCCCTTGGCGTGGTATTGTATGAGATGCTGACGGGTCAACGGCCATTTCAGGGAGATGTCGAGCAGGGTTTAGTCTATGCAATTACAAATCTGAATCAACCCTCTCCCCGCTCGTTCAATAGTGAAATACCAATTTCAATCGAACGCATTATACAAAAGGCCCTTCATAAAAATCCGAACGATCGTACCGCTTCCGTGGAAGGTTTTCTTGCACAGCTAAAGGATGCTCAAAAGGACAAATCATTGTATCAAAAACTGATTGTTCTTTTCTCTAATGTGCAATTTCTGACAAGACGCGAAAAAATAATTGTCGCCGCCATCGTGGTATGCATCATCGGTGTTGTGATTGGCGTCCGGTTGCTCCACCGCAATTCACAAGTACAATGGGCGGAGACGGAAATCCTTCCTGAGATCAATACATTTGCTCACGATGATAAATTCCTTGCGGCATTCCGGCTTGCAAGAAATGTCGAAGGCCTCATACCGGACAATCCACAATTTCAACAAGCGCTT
>JBAYJG010000240.1:0-4670 GCA_041665225.1 Bacteroidota bacterium | reverse complement strand
GAAATTAAAGCAGTTGTTCCGGGCGCGCAACCCTCGCACCACGGAAATGGAGCAACACATTAAAAAATGTTAGAAGTGATGTCATCGCGAGGAGAGACGCCGAAGGCGGCTCGACGTGGCGATCTCAGAAACAGATTCTTCAAAAACAGATTGCTTCGTCCCGTCTAAGACGGGACTCGCAATGACAAGAATTATAAAAGTATGGAAAAGAAACTCTATTCAATTAGCGCAATTTATCATACCCCGAACGACATCGTCCACGCTGCAGCGGCGGTGAAGGATGCGGGGTATAAGAAATTCGACGTTCACACGCCGTATCCGGTCCATGGACTGGATGATGCGATGGGCTTGAAAGAAACAAAACTCGGTTTCGTTACGCTCGCTGCCGGTATCCTCGGCGCGGTCGGCATGATCTCGTTCGCTTCGTGGGTCGCCGTGGTCGATTATCCGCAAGTGATCGGAGGAAAGCCGTATTGGTCCTGGCCGGCATTTGTTCCCGTCACGTACGAAATTGCTGTGCTGCTGGCAGTGTTGGGAACAGTTGGAGGGATGATCGCATTCTTCTTTAAATTCCCGAACACCAGCCATCCGCTGCACGACACGCCGTACATGAAGAAAGTCTCGGCGGACAAGTTCGGCGTGACCATCCAAGTGGAAGATCCGAACTTTGATGAAAAGAAGGTCCGCGAACTGCTGATATCGACCGGCGGGGAAGTGGAAGCGATTTATTATAGCGACGAATTCCTGAATTTCAAGCCGAACACGTTCGATCCGAAATTCATCCTGCTGCTGGTCGGCATTGCACTGGCAACATCCGCCGGCGGATATCTGTACTGGAACAAGCTGCTCTATCTTCCTCCGTTCGACTGGATGGTGGAACAGCCGAGATTCGATGTACAGTCCCAGACCGAGTATTTTGAGGATGGACATACCATGCGTCTTCCGGTTGCCGGAACCGTGGCACGCGGCTTTCTGCCGTATCCGTATAAGCTGGGGGACAAAGCAGATTCCGTCGGGAAATATCTGGTGAATCCGTTGCTCCCGACGAAAGCAACGCTTGATCTTGGAAAGAAAAAATTTCTCACGTTCTGCAGTCCATGCCATGGAAACTTCGGCAACGGCGACAGCCGTCTGCGCGGGCAATTCCCGAATCCTCCCACGTTGCATTCGGATAAAGTGCGCACCTGGCCGGACGGAGCGATTTTCCATACAATGACGGTGGGACAGAATGTGATGCCGTCCTACCAATACCAGATCTCCCGCGAGGAGCGCTGGGCTATTGTGAATTACATCCGCACATTACAGCGCGCATATAATGCGAAGGAGTCAGATCTACAATGAGCGCTCACGAAACAGTTATAATCCCGAAAAAAGAACTTCCTGCGAACATCGTCCGGCTCGGCTGGGCATTGACATTCGTTGGACTTGCGTTGGTCGTTGTGTCGTATCTGACCGATGCGCAGCGTGCCGGATTCAATAACATTATCGGATTCACATTCCTTGCCAGCATAGCTGTCGGCGCTGTCTTCTTCATCGCGCTGGAATATATTGCCGGCGCCGTATGGACCACGCCGTTCCGCCGTGTGCTGGAATTTCTCGGCATGCTGCTGATCCCGGTCGCGCTTCTGGCGATCCCGCTCTTTCTGAACTTGCACGATCTTTATCACTGGACGCATGCAGATGTTGTTGCCAACGACAAAGTATTGCAGAGCAAATCGCCGTACTTAAACGAACAGTTCTTCACCATCCGCTTTGGCATCTACCTGGTGATCTGGGGAGCGTTCTACTTCATCTTCCGCAGAAACTCAATGAAGCAAGATCAGAACAGCGATCAGAAATTCACAAAGAAGAACATCGCACTGGCTGCGGCATTCATCCCACTTCTCGCGATCTCCATCTCGCTTTTCTCTATTGACTGGCTGATGAGTTTGGAACCGCATTGGTTCTCCACCATGTTCGGTGTCTATTACTTTACCGGAACAATCCTGACTGCGCTTGCTGTGACGACCTATTTTGTTGTCGTATTAAGCCAGAAAGGTTTCTTCTTCGAAGGGATCAACGAGAATCATTACTACAGTTTCGGCGCACTGATGTTCGGTCTGCTCTCATTCTGGGCATATATCGCATTCAGTCAGTTCATGCTTATCTGGTACGCGAACCTGCCGGAAGAGAACTTCTGGTTCATCTCCCGCTGGCAGAATGGATGGGAGTACGTCTCCATCGCCATCGTGCTGCTCCATTTCTGGATTCCGTATTTCATGCTGGTCTCGCGTCCGTCCAAAATGAAACCGTCAATCCTGAAGAGCTCCGCATTGCTGCTGATCTTCTCGCATTTTTTGGATCTGTACTGGCTTGTGATGCCGACCTACAGTGCATCCCCGGTCTTCAGCTATTATGAACTGGCGTTCCCGATCCTGACTGTTGGACTGATCATCGTTCTGTTTGCGATGCAGGCAAAAAAATATAACATGGTTCCCGTTGGCGATCCGAAACTCCAGCGCGGTATTGATTTCCATCTGTAATAGGATGTAAATTCAATTAATTTGGAATAGAGTCATCCTGAGTAATATATCGACGCAATAGTCATCCTGAGCGAAACCGCGAAGCGGTTGAGTCGAAGGAGGACTTGAAACTGCCTAAAAAATGAAGGGTCAATGCGAGGAGTGGTGCCGAAGGGACAGGGACGAGCCCCTAAAGGGTAAACGAGCAGTCTGAGAGAATTTTGAAGTGCTGAGATTTCTCGTCCCGATGAAAAACATCGGAACTCGAAATGACAAAAATAAAGTTACGTGAGTGTTTTGTTGAATACGAGGAAAGAACAACATGCAACAGAAAGACGAAATTGATTTCAAAGAATTGTTGAGGAACCCGATCCGGCTCTTCGGATTGACCTATGTCTATTTTCTGGTGGTCGCGGGATTCATCGGCACGTATTACATCTGGAACATGAACGACGTCTCCAAGAACGGCATTGCGCCGAACATCCTGACGGACTCGTCGCAGTTTGTGCAGGATATTCCGATGCAGCGCGGCGCACTGATCGCACCGGTGAACGTTACGGAAGTCGGCCGGACATCAAAAGCACTGGTGGATAAGGGTGCGAACCTCTTCAAAGCAAACTGTTCCTCCTGCCATGGTGATAACGGCCTGGGCGACGGATTGAGCGCAGCGTCTCTGAAAGTAAAGCCGAGAAATTTCCATTCTGCCGAAGGATGGAAGAACGGACGCAAAGTATCGAACATGTATAAGACGCTGCAGGAAGGAATTATCGTCAACGGCATGCAGTCGTTCAGCTATCTGCCGGCAGAAGATCGTTTTGCCATCATCCACTACATCCGCACCTTTGCCAATGATTTTCCGGTGGATAGTCTTTCTGAATTGCAGGACCTGGAAAAAGCGTACAACCTTTCGAAAGGGACGCAGCTTCCTCCGCAGATTCCGGTGAGACTGGCGATGCAGAAATTACAGAAGGAGTCTGATAACTCGGCGAATTACGTCAACAGCGTCTGCTCATCCATCGCAACGAAGAAACAAGAAGAGCAGGGAGCAGCGATCGCAAAACAGTTGAGCGTGAATAGCAACAAAGTGATCACTACAGCATTATCGGCAGGGACAATGAGCCTGGATGACTTCATCCGGACCGTATCGTCGGATCCGATCACTATCGGATTCAAATCGTCCGTGCTTCGATTGAACAGGGAAGAGTGGAGCGCGTTGCATTCGTATCTGTCAAAAGTGAGCAAGGGAAAAAAGAGTTAAGATTTTTACCGTGCCATTTCGAGCGATGTCCCGCTGAGACAAGCGAAAAATCTGAAAGAGTTTCGAAATGCTGAGATTTCTCGTCCCGACACAAAACGTCGGGACTCGAAATGACAATAAAAAATATAAAAGTTTTTCTCGGTGTCATTGCGAGGAATGGTGCCAAAGGCACCACGACGAAGCAATCTAAAGCTATACCGTGTCATTTTGAGTGATGTCCCACAGGGACGAGTCCCAAAGGGGTGAACGAGAAATCTGAAAAGAGTTTTTTGGTGCTGAGATTTCAAGCCTCGATAAGAAGCATCGAGACTCGAAATGACAGCAAATAACAAAGAATGATCATAAACGATCATCCCCTAAATACTATGAAAAAATTCGTGCTGTTGATGGTGCTGTTCGTCTGCGTGATTCGCGCGGACAATGCGACACAAAAAGTCGAAATCGGCATTGTGGAGAAGATTGGCGAAACGATTCCGTTGAATACCGAATTCTTCGACGAAAAGGGAAATTACGTCGCGCTGAAGGATGTCATTACCAAACCGACGATACTGAATTTCGTCTATTACCGCTGTCCGGGCATTTGCAGTCCGATCCTGACCGAACTCACCACCATCGTGAATTTTATGGATATGGAGATCGGCAAGGAGTATCAAATCGTGACGATCAGCTTTGATGAACGGGAAAAGTTCGAGTTGGCGTCAGCAAAGCGGGACAATTACTTTGCGCTCTTGAAAAAACAGATTCCCGATAATTCCTGGAAGTTCTTGACTGGGGACAGCGCGGCGATCCAGGCAGTTACTCAAGCGGCGGGATTTAATTTCAAGCGCGAAGGAAACGACTTCATCCATGCCGGTGCGTTGATTGTGATCGGACATGACGGGAAGATCGCCCGGTATCTGAACGGCATCAAG
>JBAYJG010000239.1:0-4676 GCA_041665225.1 Bacteroidota bacterium | reverse complement strand
TTCACGGCGGTACCCGTTCCTGCGCCGTACCCGTTCAACACAAATGTTGTGTTGCCGGGAATCGTATATGTTGCCGTCACAGAAGTAGCGTTTGATGTCCCTGTATTCCTGTATTTTAATGTATAGATCAGCGTATCCCCCGGAATCGGATTTTGATCGCTGACAATATTCGTATCAATGGAGACCACTGCAATATTCGTAATCAACAGCGAAGCCGTGACAGTTTCCGGATTAGTTCCGCTAAAATCAATAGCAGCAGAATTGCTGATTGTTTCCGAAACATCCATCATTGAATCGGTGTTTACCTGAAATGTTCTAACGGTTGATGCACCGCTTGCCAACGAAAAAGCAGGCCAGGTAATAGTCCCGCCGACGAGACTGCCGTTACCATTATTCCATTGCCCCGCAATTGCACCGGTGTTACTGATCGAACCATTCGTAAGAATCAGGTTATTATCCAGTGTATCGGAGACAATTACTGTGCTTTGCACCGTAATGTACGGATTAGTTATTGTTATAGTATAGAGTAAAGAGTCCCCGGCTATGGCACTATTTCCATCCATATCTGTGACCGATTTTGATGATACACTGGAGCCGATCCCCCAATCGCCGGATATCGGTGTGGCAATTCCGGCAACCTCGACAAAATTATTGACATCATCAAAACTGGTGGAGGCGTACGGTTGCCACGACCCGGAGTGATTCCATAACTTCATTATTGTTTCATTCAGGTTATTCGTTTCACTATTCTCATAATGGAGGCGGATCGTAGAAGTGAGCCCGCTTCCTCCAGTAACGATAATATTGACTGCCCGTCCAACTGGAATAAACGTCGGCTGCAACGGCGTTGATTGAACAACTGTCATCGATACCGAAGTCGGCATTGTTCCGGAAGTAAACGTTATCGTCGAGTTTGGCCCTTCAAATGCATAACTCACCCCGGTAGAAAAAGCGTGCGTGCGGATAATTTTGCCGAAGATAATCCCGTTTCCAGTTCTGGTTGATGTTATTGTCAGACTTTTCGTTGTATCAGGAATTAGCACCGTCCCGGAGGTCATATTCACCGTCGCAGCAGTAATGATCGACGACACGGTCACAGTCTGAGATGAAAGCGATTTATTGATCGTCATATTATTGAACGACGACGAAGCAGTTCCCGATATTCCAGTATTGTTGTTTCCTGTAAAACTGACCGTGCTGGTAGATGGAGTATAGGTGCCGTTATTGATCCAGTTTCCCGACAGCGAATGAATAAATGACGCCCCATCGAATGTTACCCCTGTATCGATTTTCAACGTATCGTTCACTGTCACTACACCAACAGCAGTTTTTGTCCCACCATTGGTGAACAAAATATTATCATATGTCGTGGGAGTAACGTTTTGAGCTCCCGCCCCGTTATAGGAAACTGTATTCGGTACCGTTGTCGAGACATCAAACGTTCCAGCAGTGATAATAAAGGAATTCCCGATTCCCAACACTGCATTTGTTGTAAGCTGCAGCGATGTGCCATTCAAATCAACTGTGTATAAGTTAGCAGTTCCGCTTATTATAGACGTACCGTTGAATGTCACAGTTCCGGCTGTAGCTGCGAATGAACCAGAAACCGTTAGATCACGGCTAAGGGAAAGATTCGATGCTGTAGTTATAGCGCCCGTGATAGTGACTGAATACATCGACAATGAACCAGAATTGGTAATTGTTTTACCGGCCCCAGACATGACAATTGTTCCCGTACTTGACGTCAACGACGCCGCTGCTTCTATATTCAGACCTCCGGTAAGAGTAAATCCTGTTGCATCGGTAATTGTGCCGGTTACCCGCAGACTGTCCAATGTTATTGACGATCCGTTGACCGTGCCTCCGGCGCCAGAAAGTATGGTAACTCCGCCGGAAGAATGTGTAAATGATCCGCCACTGCCATCGATAATTCCGGCAATTGTAAGAAGTGAACTGGAAGATGCCGTTATTCCCGTTCCTGTAAATGTAATGTTATTAAAGTTAAATGTACCGTTGCCGCCGATTGCGGTCGAATTACCTGACATGATCATCGTGCTCGTCGATCCTGTTAAAGTTCCATTCACCGTAAGATTTCCATTCACAGAATGACTAAACGATGCCGCATCGAATGTCGTTGAAGCACCGATGTCAATATTTCCGGCTACAGAAATCGCATTCCCCGCTGTAAAGGAAACGGATGTTCCCGTACCAAGGGAACTGATAAAGTCACCGTTGATGGTCAACGCAGATGCTGGAAATGTTTTCACAACAGCTCCAGTCGTTGCACTTAACTTCAATGTTCCATATGTCTGAGCAGAAACAGTCTGTGCATTGCCATCATATTCTACCGTACTTCCATTTGTCAGGTTGACTGTTGTATAATTTGCGGGAAATGTATTCGTCCCTCCGATGAGCAGTGAGGTAGTATTATTGACAGTAAATGTACCGCCTGCCACTGTAACCCCTCTGTTAATCGTGAATGTTGATAAATCAAAAATTCCATTATTGACTGAAACTTGTCCCGTTGCCGCAGTAGACGATTGCATAGTCACATTTCCGGCAAGCGTCTTTGTCGTCGTATTGCCTCCGGCAATGTTCAAGATGCCATATGTCAACACTGCTACGGTCTGATTAATGGACGAAGCTGCATATTCTACAGTCGATGCTGCATTTAAGGTCCCAGGATTGATCGAATAATTCCCGGCAAAAGTAGCAGCACGGACAAATAGTTTTGCATTTGCATTGACGGTGAATGTGGCGCCAGTCAAGGTAATCACATGCGTCGGGTTTTCCAATGGATCGACAGTCCCTGTCACCGTAAACACACTGTTGACAACGACATTAGTATCCAATGAAACCGTACTACCACTATTGATAGTCAACCTTCTGAATGTTGTCACTTTTGTACCGCCAATAATTTGAGCAGTACCGGCGAAAACTACCGTTCTGTTTACTGCCGTGCCAACATACGTTCCGGAATTCAGCCAATCACCTGTGACCGTGAATACTTGTGTGGTAGTATGTGAGATCCTGCCATTAGATCCAATGGTAACGCTTCCGGATACTGTTAACGCTCTGGCCACAGTTAAGGTACACACTTTCGTCCCTGTTCCAATCGTCAACGACTTACACGCACCGGCGGTACCAAGATTCGGCTGGTTAGCACCGGTAAAGTTTGCATCACCGATTATCGCATCTACTGTGGCGGTCGGTACACCGGCAGTCCAGTTGCCGGCTGTTCCCCAGGCAGTACTGGTCGTACCTCTCCATGATGTCTGTGCAAAAAGACCAGTAGTCATCCCAAGGACAAACAAAGTCCAATAGATAAACGATATCCGTAGATATTTCGAATAACTCTTCATGGCTTAATTTTCAAGATACTTGAATAATTTTTCCGTAAACTTTGCACGAATCGAAATGAACGGTCCTGCTGATTGATAATCCCTGCCGACCAGATCTTTATCCTTTGTTCCTACAAAATTATATCCCGCTGCCAGGCGGATATTCTCGAAGACCACGTTGCCGATCTCAGCGCTGTATCCGTGTTTGATCGAAGATGAATTATCCTGTCCGACGATGCGTGAGTGTAAAATACGATATTCTGATGCAACATCGAAATTATTCCAACGCAGGTCGTATTCAGCACGTACCAGGTAGAAATCCGTCATTGTTGCCGCGCGCAGACCGAATGCTTCTTCTTCTGCATACTTCATGGCATACTTCGTTCCGATCTCCAGTCCGATCATCGGTTCGACAAACGAATGGATCGAGACGATATTCACATCGGAATATGTTTTCGGATTGACGAGGCCGTTGAACTCAATCTTCTTTTCGAATTTTCCGATTGCATTCAGCCAATCGAATTCTGCCGGACGATATGCAAGGCCGATGGCGTTATTGAACTTTTTCATCAGCCCGCTGCCGAGCGCATTACCGATCTGATACGCGGAGAGCGAACCGTCTGCGAACGTGTTCTTCGCAGACTGTGCAGCGGTTCTGTCTTCTTCGTAATAGATCATCTTATCGATCAATGTGAAATCATTTGCGACACGGATATCGCCGCCAAACGTCAGCACTCGCCGGATAGATTGTGTGTTTTTAGCAAATTCACCTTTGATGGACGCTTTGTACGGTTGTTTCGGCAAATATTCGAATCCGACGGAAACGGCGTCATTATCATTGGTCTTTGCTTCAGCAACATGGCGGTCCAGAGCGCGTGTCCGTTCCACTGCAACATTGCTGGTCACTTCATCGGTAATTTTCGTAACATTCTTCAATCCGATGCTTGCCTGATTCCGTTCACCACTGATACCGCTGCCGATTTCGTACCGACCCGTTACTGTCGTCCCGTACCCGAGATCGGATCCGATTCCGATGGTTGTGGTGCTTCCATTTCCGATGTAAAAACGCTGTTGTGCAGAGACCGTAACATTATCCAGCACCCGATACTCTGCGCCGACAGCGCCACTGGAAGGCTTCACTGCTTCTTTCGAAGAACTGCTGAAGCTTTGTTCATATTCGCCCGTCAAACTGAAGCGGTCCGTCAACCGCACAGATGATTTTGCATTGACCAAGGTCGAATTGCGCTGTTCCGTCAGCACCGTATCAGTCCGATCATTTTCATATTGCAGATGTTCAGCACGCAGCGCGATATTCGCGAATGTCGAAATCCGGCG
>JBAYJG010000238.1:0-4751 GCA_041665225.1 Bacteroidota bacterium | reverse complement strand
GAAGAGTGTCGGCTTCATTGACCTTTCAACAGTTAATGACATGTATCAGCATTAGGTGAACAGCTGAAAGTACACATTCCTATCCACAAAATCCAAAGGAGGCATCATGAAAACCGGAAAGAGCAATAATATCATCCAACAACTTTCCCGGATCATTTCGAGTCCCGCTATATTATTGTTCCGGAGTGGGACGAGAAATCTCAGACGCGATATTCCAGAATGCAAGTCAGATTTCTCGTCGACCCGCTGCAGCTGGTCTCCTCGAAATGACATAGGATTGAAAATTCTTTTAATCACTATGCTTTTTTTCGTTTCCTTCACCGTAATGGCAATGACACTGCATCCTCCGACACCGGCCTTTACACTGAACGGAAGATTGAACTGCCCGGTCATTTCTGAAAAAGGAGGAACAGCATACCTGCAACTGACGGTGACGGCACCCAGTATTGTGGCAGAGACGAAACGAAAGCCGATGAATCTTTCCGTCGTTATCGACCGAAGCGGCTCCATGAGCGATCAGCAAAAGATGGAATTTGCAAAAAAAGCGTTTGCATCACTTATCGATCAACTGCATCCGGATGATCTCCTTTCCCTTGTCATCTATGACGATGTCGTCGATGTCATCCGCCGGGCAAAGAAGGTCGGTACCGATAAGTACTCCATCAAACGAATGCTGGACGAAGTGTTTCCCCGCGGTTCGACGAACCTGGGAGGCGGATTAGTGGAAGGATTAAAACAGGCAGAACGATTCGCTGACAAAGAATACATCAACAGGGTCGTTCTTCTTTCGGACGGATTGGCGAATGTCGGTGTGACTGAGCCTGCAGAACTGAACAGGATCGCACGGAAATACAGGAACCATTCGATATCAGTTACTACAATGGGAGTGGGATTGGATTATAATGAAAATCTGATGATGGGTCTTTCGGAAAGCGGCGGTGGAAACTACTATTTCATTGAGCATCCAAATTCTCTTGCTTCTATTATAAGACAGGAATTTGATATGGTCTCCTCCGTTCTGGCACAGAATGCGGCGATCTACATCGATCTCGGTGACAATGTGCATGTGAATGATGTGGTTGGATGCGAATTCAGGAATGAAAGCGAAAAATACATTATCCCCATCGGCGATCTGTACGCGGGAGAAACACGAGAGTTCACCGTTGAACTCTCCATCCCGGAAGGAACGGGCAAGAGGTCTGTGGCTGCCGGAGAACTGCGGTATGAAAGTGCAACGATCATTGCTTCGTTCCCGAAGTTTTCTGCCGGAGTCACGTACACGAAGGATTTTGCTGAAGTGGAAAAGAACCGCGACATCAGCACCCAGGCAAAAGCGGATATCGCTGTTTCTGCACGCAAAGTGGAACAGGCAATGCAGGCGATGGATGACGGCGACAAAGCCGCAGCCGAATTGCAGTTGAATGAAGCAAAAGACCTTATCAGCAATTCTCCCGCTGTGTCTGCAGCCGGAGCGGGAGGTGAATCGGTCCGTTCGCAGCTGAGCAAGATCGAATCATATCAGAAGACTGCAAAAGAAGAGACCGATGCACGGAAAGCGAAGAAGTCGATTCAATACGATAATTACAAGACGCGCAAGAATAAATAGACAAAATCACCACGGAGGTCGCGGAGAACACGGAGAACTATTAACCAGAAAATATTGGAGACATTATGAAAACCATCCTGAAGAGTTCAACGAAAGAGCTTCGCACACTTTCACGGCTGTATCTGCTGGAAGGATTGTTCATTGCAGGCATGTTCCATTTCGCGCTCATCGGCGGAGTGAATGCGCTGATGCGTCATTTGAATATTGACGAGAACATTCCGGTGATCGTGATCGACAGGCCGATCGATTGGATCCCTGTTGCCGGAACTGAAGCTCCACAACACCCCGCACCGCCCCCGACATTTCCTCGACCGGATGTGTTCGTCAATAATGCCATACCGAACATCGTTCCGGGATTTATCGAGGAAGAAACTGACACACTGAAACACGATGAGCCTCCCTTCGCTGGAACTGGCGAACCGGGACAAGGCGAGCCGTTCGCAGGCACGCCATCAATTGCTGGTACGTTCATTCCGGGTGAAAGCGAAGAGAAAGAACCTGCATCATTCACAGCCGTGGAGAAGGAACCGATCCCCATTGAAAGTCCTTCTCCGATATATCCCGAAATTGCCCGAAGAGCATGTATTGAGGGAACTGTTTTTGTGAAAATGTGGGTAACCAGAGAAGGAAGAGTAAAGAAAGCGGAAATATATAAATCCGCATCGCCTATTATTGATCAGGCAGCCGTCAATGCGGCACTGTCTTGGAAGTTTACTCCAGCAGTGATGAATAACGGTCCGGTAAGTGTATGGGTGACGGTGCCGTTTAGGTTTCGGTTAAATTCAAAATAAAAAGAAAACCATGGAGGGCACGGGGAAATGATGGAGGGCCGGATGATTTCCGGCCTTTTTTATTTCCATGATTTCACTGCAGAGGCGCAAAGAACGCAAAGGATAAATGTTGGTTTGATGGTATTCGACTCGTTTCATGTGTCCGTCACCGCAAAGGTGACAGACACTTCGAAAGAACTTCAAGACATTTAATAATTTATCTCAACAGCACCATCTTCCTCTCCCTCAACACATCCCCCGCCTTCAGGCGGCAGAAATAGATTCCGCTGGAGAGATTCTCCGCTGTCCAATGGTATTCGTAGTATCCCGGATCCTGCCGGATATCGACGAGCGTTGAAACGATCCGTCCCAGGACATCATAAATCTTTAGTGAAACATGCTCCCGCCGCGGAACCTTGTATTGAATACTGGTTGCATTATTGAACGGATTCGGATAGTTCTGTTCCAGCACAAACTCCGATGGAAGAACATCATTTCCTGAAATAACCCGGCATAAGATCCATCCGCCGGGATCGAGCGTGACAGAGAGCGGATGCGTACGGAATGGTATCCTGAACGTTTGCTCCTGTGCATTATTGAAGAGGATTACCGTTGTATCCCATCCGCCGGTTGAGATATGGACATCCAGCGGCATGGTGAAATACGAAGGACTCGTACGTCCCGTCTGCTGTTTCACATCGATCGTCAGCTCCGATGAATCTCCGGCAGAACGCCAATCCCATGTAAGCACATAGGTCGGACTGTTCATGCCATACACCCATTCCTGGAAGAAATAATCGAGGTTAGTGTTCGAAACACTCTCGCAAACATTTTGAAAATCCTTTGTCACCGCAGTCGAATATTGCAATGACGGATCATTCGCATACGCATGGATCGCCTTGAAGAACACCGAGTCCCCCATAACATGCCTGAGCATGTGCAGTACGGATGCCCCTTTTGCATACATGAGTGAAAAATTAAACAGCAGGCTGACATTCGTCGTATCGGGCAATCCCAGAATTCCCTTCGCACTTTGTGCGATCTGTAATAGAGGATTCATATAATTACGGTACGAACCTATTCCATACTTCTTTTCAAAGTATAGTCCGGCAGAATATTCGGCGAATCCCTCGTTCAGCCACAGGTCGCTCCACGACCGGCAGGTGATCATATCGCCGAACCATTGATGCGCTAACTCGTGAGCGACGATATCCTCATCGAACCGTCCGAGCGATGTCATCGTCTGATGTTCCATCCCTCCGCCGGGGAATTCCGCGTGGCCGTACTTTTCCTTGATGAAAGGATACTGACCAAAGATGTTCGAAAAAATTGAGAGCATATCAACTGTTTTCGGCAAGGATTGTAGCGCGCTTGCTTGATGTTCCGGCAGGACATAATTCAGTATTTCCATTGAATCTGTCGGCGAATACCGGAACCAGTTGGAAAACTGGAAATAGTTCGTCATTGCCACCGAGATAAGATAGGACGAGATCGGATATCGTTCCTTCCAATGGTGCGTCGATGTTCCGTTGCCGTTGTTGACCACAGAAACAAGAATCCCCTGCGACCCGACTTTGAAGGTTGAATCGCATGTTACAATGATATCTGCCGAATCGGCTTTGTCGCTGGGAGTATTCTTGCACGGCCACCAGTCCCTTGCGCCGTACGGCTCGCTGAGCGTATAGATCCAGGGGACGCCGTTGTGTTCATTGAATGCAAAACTGCCGAATCCGGTTGCAGCCGGTGTTCCCTGATAATATATATCAAGCGACAGCTTCTCTCCTTGTTGATATTGATGATCCAGAGTAACTCCGAATGAACTGCTTTGCTGCACAACCAGAACCGATACTCCGTTTACAATTACAGAATCTACCCTCAACGCATTCGAAATATCCAGTGTAAGGACCTGTGCATTCTGGAGCAGGCATTTGCCGGAAATGGTGATACAGCCGCGGAGAATGTTCGGCTGCAGGGAAATGTTCAGATCTAATTTATAATACGTAACATCAAACCAACTGCTGGACAGTGTGTTCACTGCTGATTGGCGGTTGGAAAAAATGATCTTTTCGTATTCAGAAATGTAGTGCGATTGAGAAAAGGCAGTATGCAGAAAAACAACTATCACGAATGGAAACAAATGGGTAACGATACTGCTGTGGTGCGGGCGCGTCACGCAAAAAAGTGTTTTTACTATTGTCGTACTCATATTCATTACTTGAATGTAATCAAAGTACTGACGAGGAGAAAGGGGGTGAAATGGAGCAGACTATTAGAAGCGGTCTCAAAAATACCTAATCATTGTCATTTCGATCCCGCTTTAGCGGGAGAGAAATCTCGATTTTGTCTTCAATTATAAAAGCGAGATTCCTCACTTG
>JBAYJG010000237.1:0-4779 GCA_041665225.1 Bacteroidota bacterium | reverse complement strand
TTCTACTATGGCAGGGCAAAAGAATTCACTGGTGAAGTTATTACTGCGGATATCGGAATTCCCCGGAAAGCGATAACAGAAACAAACCTTGCTCTTGTGGAATTGCAAGAAATTCGGCGAAGTTTCCCATCGCGATCCATCAACAGTCACAAACATTCTGTCGGAAAGATTTTTGTCCTTGCCGGGTCAAATGGAATGATGGGTGCGGCATGGCTGTGCAGTCAATCCGCCATGCGGAGCGGCGCCGGACAGGTAATTTTGGGTGTCCCAGAATCAGAATATCCGGTCATCGCTAAAAGGACTGTTGAAGTAATGCCGCTCGGACTTCCCGATACAGTTGATGGCAGCATTGCACGAGCAGCAATGAAAGAGATCTACAAAAGGATCGACTGGTCAACAGTGGTGCTGTTGGGATGCGGCATGTCGCAGCAGCAGGAAACGCAGGAACTGATCAGAGAAGTAATTCGGTCGACAACGAAACCGATGGTCGTGGATGCCGATGGATTAAATGCGCTCGCCGGACACAATGAGATACTGAAGAATAGAAAATCGCATCAGATCGTTATCACTCCGCATCACGGGGAGTTTTCAAAATTGACCGGTATTGCATCAACGGAAATCGAACAACAAAAATTTTCTCTGGCATCCGCGTTTGCGCAGTACTATAATGTTATTGTCGTTCTCAAAGGTGCTCCGACCATTGTTGCCGAACCGGGAGGGAAGATCTTTGTGAATTCCACCGGAAATCCTGGAATGTCCACTGCCGGCAGCGGCGACGTGCTTGCCGGGATGATTGCTTCATTGATGGGACAGGGAAACAGTGCATTGGAAGCAGCAGTCAATGCTGTTTTCCTACACGGTAGGGCGGGGGATATTGGTGCAGCAAAGATCGGGATGCACAGCCTGATGGCCGGTGACCTCATCCGTTATTTGCCGAACGCTGTACGGGAAGTTCTCGTCTAATGACTATGCAGGAAAAATTCATATCGTTCATTCAATTTCAGCTCCCCGTCATCGCTTGGAGCGTCTTCATTTATATCGCCTCTTCAATCCCTTCGTCGAACATTGCAATGCTGCCGGCATATTCCGATAAATTAGTTCATTCTTCTGTGTTCTTTGTTCTCTGCTGGCTGATGCATGTTGCACTTTCTTTTCAGAAGAATCCGCTCTTGAAAAAATATGCACTCCTTATTGCAGTAGCGTTCGTAGCTGTCTACGGTGTTTCGGATGAATATCATCAGATGTTCACTCCCGGACGATCGACAGATCCGTTGGATTTAGCGGCGGATACGTTCGGCGGCATAGTGTATGCGCTGATCTATCTTCGTTTACAATTCTACCGAAATGAATAGTCTCCTGGAGCGTTTGCTCGCTATTCCAACTTTCCGTTCGCTGCGGCAGCCGATGTACCGACTCTTCTTCAGTGGACAGGTCATATCTCTCGTCGGCACGTGGATGCAGACGATGGCACAGTCTTGGCTTGTCTATCAATTGACATATTCCTCGGTCTGGCTCGGAATTGTCGGATTCCTGAATACAATACCGATGCTGTTGTTCGCAATGTATGGCGGTTCCATTGCGGACAGATTTTCAAAACATCGGATTATCATCATCACGCAAATCCTGTCGTTGGTCCAGTCAGTTATCCTGGCTGCACTGGTGTTTCTGAATGTCGCTACTGTTGAGGTAGTGTGTATCCTTGCATTCACGCTGGGGACGATCAATGCATTTGATGTTCCCGCACGACAATCGTTTGTGGTAGAATTGGTAGGGAAAGAAAATCTTGCGAATGCTATTGCGTTGAATTCCGCCTCCTTTAACGGTGCAAGAATTGTCGGTCCGGCCATTGGCGGTGTGATTATCGGCGCTGTTGGTGTTGCATGGTGTTTCTTCTTTAATGCAGTATCGTTCTTTGCGGTGATCATTGTCCTGTTGAAAATGAAGATCGAGCCAAAGGTGATGGCAGCGAAAGGATCGGCCACCGTTTTTGCATCCTTCAAGGAGAGTATCGATTTCATCCGGTCGGACAAGATGCTCGTGATGATTTTGTCGCTTGTTGCAATCGTTTCCGTTTTCGGATGGTCCTACACGGTGCTGCTGCCGATCTTTGCGGATAAGATACTCAACATCGGTGCGGTCGGTCTTGGCAATTTGATGATGTCGTTCGGTATCGGTGCGCTGGTTAGTGCAATCATGGTGGCGAGCGCTGAGAGCAGGGTTCGTCCTATCAGTTTCATCTACACAGGGATTACGTTGTTCGTGGTAGGCGTTTCGGTATTTGCTTTTTCCACCAATGTTGCCGTATCATTGTACAGTTTGGTTTTTGTGGGGATGGGACTCATTATGTTCATCTCCACAGCGAATGCGTCGGTACAACGGCGTGCGCCGGATGCAATGCGAGGAAGAGTGATGGGGCTCTATCTTCTAATCTTCCAAGGGGTGGCACCGTTCGGACATTTGGGGATGGGATGGCTTGCCGATGCGATCGGTGCACGCATGGCGATCTTCTCCGGTGCGATAATCTGCGCTGCAAGCGGAATTGCGGTGCGGTTCTCCTTAAGGACGGAAGAGAATGCTACAAATGGAAAATAGCTCTCTATATTGTGATGATTTTGACTACTGAGTTACATGCGATGAGAAAAAAAACGTTTTCGAAATTCCAATCCGAAGTATGCGGAGTTATTGAATGACTCAACCGTTACCAACCGGTCGTCCGATCACCATTCTGGGCATTTCCGCATTCTATCATGACTCGGCTGCATGCATCGTGCGGGACGGCGAGATCATCGCCGCTGCGCAGGAAGAACGGTTTTCGCGAAAGAAACACGACGAGCGGTTCCCTCGTCAGGCCATTCACTATTGTCTTCAAGAGGCAGCATGCCCGATCAACGAGATCGATGCAGTAGTGTTTTATGATAAACCGTTTCTGAAATTCAATCGACTGTTGGAAACGTACCTGGAAGGTGCACCAAAAGGATTCCGTTCATTTGTCCGTTCCATGCCGATCTGGCTAAAAGAGAAATTGTGGCTTTCCGATGTGATCGCTGAGGAATTGTCGTATGAAGGGAAAATCCTCTTTACGGAACACCATGAATCCCATGCCGCCTCCGCTTTTTTCCCTTCACCGTTTGAGAAGGCTGCGATCGTAACGGTGGACGGCGTCGGAGAATATGCGACGACCTCGCTGGCGGTGGGAGAGAAGAATCGTGTGACGATCCTTGCGGAACAGCATTTCCCGCATTCGCTGGGTTTGCTCTATTCTGCATTTACGTATTTCACAGGATTCAAAGTAAATTCCGGCGAATACAAACTGATGGGACTGGCTCCGTACGGTGAGCCGAAATACGTGCAAACGATCTATGACCATTTGGTCGATCTTCGTGAGGACGGTTCCTTTACGATGAATATGGAATACTTTGAATATGCCACCGGTTTGAAAATGACGAACGCAAAGTTCGCCGCGCTCTTCGGCGGGCCGGCCCGAAAACCAGAATCGCCAATGACACAGCGGGAAATGGATATTGCGGCATCGATCCAGGTTGTAACGGAAGAGATCATGCTACGGATTGTCCGGTATGCGAAGAAGGTTACCGGGGAAAAACATTTGTGCCTTGCCGGTGGTGTTGCGCTCAACTGTGTGGCAAATGGAAAGATACTCCGTTCGGGCATCTTTGATTCGATCTGGATACAGCCCGCTGCCGGTGATGCGGGAGGAGCGCTGGGAGCAGCATTGATCGGAGCCTATCACTATTATAATGCAGAACGGCGGACGAGAGAGAAGGATTCGCAGAAAGGAACATATCTTGGACCGTTGTATGCGGATTCAATGATTGAAGCATATTTAAAAGAACATGCACTTCCATTTACCAAGATGCAGGAGAGCGGAACATTATGTGACCGTGTTGCAGCATTAATTGCAGACGGGAATGTGATAGGATGGTTTCAGGGGAGAATGGAATTCGGCCCGCGCGCATTGGGGAATCGTTCAATCCTTGGTGATGCGCGATCTCCGGAAATGCAGAAAAAAATGAATCTGAAGATTAAGTACCGGGAAAGTTTCCGCCCATTTGCGCCGGCGATCCTGGCAGAGCAGGTTACAGCATGGTTCGACATTGCATGTGAAAGTCCGTACATGCTGCTCGTTGCCGATGTCGCGAAGGAGAAGCAGCATCCCATGACCGATGAACAA
This sequence comes from Bacteroidota bacterium, assembly GCA_041665225.1. Classification (GTDB taxonomy): domain Bacteria; phylum Bacteroidota; class Ignavibacteria; order UBA10030; family UBA8401; genus UBA8401. The sequence goes on along the minus strand of JBAYJG010000237.1, from coordinate 590 downwards.
CGTCAGCGGTGGGGGATTGACAAACTGAATGTTGTGCGATCGGAAATTCCTGCGGTAACGCATGTAGACTATTCCGCCAGGATCCAAACCGTCCACCGCGAAACCAATCCGAGATTTCACGAATTGCTGTCGGCATTCTACGCGAAGACAAAGTGCCCGGTAATTGTGAATACATCGTTCAATGTTCGCGGAGAACCGATCGTGGAATCGCCACGAGATGCGTACCGATGTTTTATGAGGACTGAAATGGATGTTCTTGTTCTCGGAAATTATATTCTCATGAAAAAAGAACAGCCTCCGTACAAGGAACAGGAAGATTGGAGGAGCACGTATGAATTGGATTGAAGAGATCAGGCACGATATCTCCAACTTACCGTCATCAGACAGGATTCTCAAAAAATTCGGACTGACCGTCGGCGGTGTTTTTCTGCTCTTTGGTGTCGGGGGATGGAAACTGATGTGGTGGGGGGAAACAGTTTCCTATAGTATGATCTCGGCAGGAGTGCTATTGGTTGTAGGTGGATTCTTTTTTGCAGGACATCTTCGCACTCTCCACCGGTATTGGATGGGTTTTGCAATAATCCTTGGTG